>CAZEAX010000229.1:0-7769 GCA_964510405.1 uncultured Streptomyces sp.
GTCTTTCAAAATGAGGTTGTGCGTGCCGCCCGCATTGCCGGTGGTTTGCATGCCGAGCTTGCGCGCCGAATAGCTGCCGAGAAAATAGCCGCGCACGACCCCCGCTTCAACCACTGCGCGCCGGTGCGTCGCGACGCCCTCTTCATCGAACGGACTGCTCGCTTCGCCTCTCGGGATCAACGGGTCTTCGGTAATCTCGACCAGCGGCGAAAAAATCTGCTTGCCGAGACTGTCGACCAGAAAAGACGATTTGCGGTAAAGGCTGCCGCCGCTGACGGCCGACACGAAATGGCCGAGCAACGATGCCGCGACCGGCGCTTCGAACAACACCGGCGCCTGCGCGGTCGCAACTTTTTTCGCACCCAGGCGCGCGAGTGCCCGCGTGCCTGCGGTTTTGCCCACAAGTTCGGGGGCGTCCAGCCCGGAGGGCGCGCGCGCCGACGTATACCAGTCGTCGCGCTGCATCGCATCGCCTTTGCCCGCGATCACCGCGCAACTGATCCAGTGGCGCGAACTCGGGTAACCGGCCAGAAATCCGAGGGAATTTCCGTACGCAAAATGCGATTGCTGCAGCGATACCGTCGCGCCCTCGGAATTCGAAATGCGCTTGTCGACGGCGAACGCGGCATTTTCGCATGCGCGCGCAACTTCGATCGCGCGTTCGACAGGCAGATCCCACGGGTGGTATAAATCAAGATCGGGAATGTCGCGCGCCAGCAACTTTTCGTCTGCGAGGCCCGCGAATTCGTCGCTCGCGGTGAATTTAGCAATCGACAACGCGGCGTCCGCGGTCGCGCGCACGGCTTGCGGCGAAAAATCCGAAGTGCTGGCATGCCCGCGGCGCTGGCCGATATAAACCGAAATGCCCATGCTCTTGTCGCGGTTGTACTCGATGGTTTCGACCTCGCCTTGACGGACGGTGACGGTCTGGCCGAGGCCTTCGGAAACTTCGGCCTCGCACGCGGTAGCGCCATGCTCCTTCGCGTACTGGAGCACGCCGGCGACGATCTCTTTGAGACCGGCGAGATCGTTGGCAAACTGGTTGCGCGACGACGCGCGCGACTCGACGGCGGTGGACATCGGCTTGAGCTTTCGCAAAAGCCGTTATCATACCAGCATGAATACAGTCGCCGACGACGTCGAAGAACCGGAACGCCCGAGCAAATCGCAGCGCAAACGCGACATGGCGGCGCTGCAGGACCTCGGCACCGAACTGGTCATGCTCAATGCCGATCAACTCGCGCAAATCGAGTTGCCGGAACGCCTGTTCGAAGCCATCGTCGACGCGCAGCGCATCCGCGACTTCGAAGGACGCCGCCGCCAGATGCAATTTATCGGCAAGCTGATGCGCGAAATCGACCCGGCTCCGGTCCGCGCCAGGCTCGATGAATGGAGCGGCGTCGCGCGCGCGGGTACCGCGCGGCAGCGCCTCGTCGAACGCTGGCGCGAGCGCCTGCTCGGCGAAGACGCGGCGCTCACCCTGTTCGCCGCGGAGTATCCGGGCTGCGATTTGCAGCACCTGCGGTCGCTGATCGCGAGCGTCAAGCGCGACCGCGCGCTCAATCGCACGCCGAAAAATTTTCGCGAGCTGTTCCGCGCGCTGCGCGAAATCGTTTCGGCGCAAAGTGCGAAAGGTGATGAGTAATTGGCGATGAGTAAGAAGATTTGCGATTAAGTGATTAAGTGATTGAGTAACTGAATCACATAATCACTGAATCACCGATTTCTACCCATTGCCCATCACCCATCGCCATAAGCACTCGCCACGCTATAATCCGCCCATGCAGAACGAACTTTTGATCGGCCTCGTTTCCATCAGCGACCGCGCGTCGAGCGGCGTCTACGAAGACAAGGGGCTGCCGGCGCTGCAGGAATGGTTCGGCGCGGCGCTCGCGACCCCGTGGAAAATGGTGACCCGCCTGATTCCCGACGAGCAGCCGGTCATCGAACAGACGCTGCGCGAACTCGTCGACGTCGATCGCTGCCACCTCGTGCTCACGACCGGCGGCACCGGCCCCGCGCCGCGCGACGTGACGCCCGAAGCCACGCTCGCCGTCGCCGACAAGGTGATGCCCGGGTTCGGCGAGCAGATGCGGCAGGTCAGTCTCAAGTACGTGCCGACCGCGATCCTCTCGCGCCAGGCCGGCGTCATCCGGAAGCAGGCGCTGATCCTGAACCTGCCCGGCCAGCCGAAAGCGATCAAGGAAACGCTGGACGGCGTGTTTGCCGCGGTGCCTTATTGCATCGACCTGATCGGCGGCCCGTACATCGAAACCCATGAAAACGTCGTCAAGGCGTTTCGCCCGAAATCCGCATTGAAACCGAAGACCTGAACCATGAGCGACCTGCTTGAGACCATAGAGATTGAAACCGCGCCGCATCCCGCGGCCGCGGTAATCTGGCTGCACGGCCTGGGCGCCGACGGCAACGACTTCGCGCCCATCGTGCCCGAACTGCGGCTCGCCGGCGCTCCGGCGATCCGCTTCATTTTCCCGCACGCACCGATGATGCCGGTCACGATCAACAACGGCCACGTGATGCGCGCATGGTATGACGTGAGCTTCGGCGATCTCGAAGGCAACACGCGCCGTGCGGATGAAAATGGCGTGCGCGCATCGCAGGCGCGCGTCGATCGGCTGATCGAGCGGGAGATTGGGCGCGGAATCGCGGCGCACCACGTCGTCGTCGCAGGGTTTTCCCAGGGCGGTGCGATCGCGCTGCAAACCGGCTTGCGTTATCCGCAGCGGCTCGCCGGAATCATGGCACTGTCGACTTATCTGCCGCTCGGCGAGAGCCTGGCGGCGGAAGCCGCCGCGGCGAACCGCGACGTTCCGGTCTTCTATGCGCACGGCACTCACGACCCGGTCATTCCGCTCGCGATGGCCACGGCGTCACGCGCAAAACTGACCGCGTCAGGTTACCAGGTTGAATGGCACGAATATCCGATGCAGCATTCGGTATGCGCGGAGGAAGTGGGCGCCATCAGCGCCTGGCTCGCCAGCGTTTTGTGCGCATAAGCACGCGCCGTTACAGCTTCAAGACAGCACCCGCGCGGGCGCCGCTCAGGTGTTTTTCATCACCTTGAATTTGCCCAAGTCGAAATCGTCGCCGGCTTCGACCAGTCGGCGCGGCATCAGGTAGTACTGCTTGCCGCGCACTATCATCTCGAGCGGCTGGGTCTGGGTGTAACTGCCGACCTGCAGCAGCAGCGCGATGTCGCCATTCTTGTCCGGCGTCGTCGACAACAGCACGGCCGCATCGCCGCCGCGCGTGGCGTTGATCGAAGACACGGTGCCGGCCGGCGACAATCGCACCGGAATGACCGCGTTGGAAATGAGCTGGATGCCGACGCGGCGCTGCTGAAATTCGTCGCACGTGAGCCGCCGCACGATGCCCGCCCCCCAGAACTTCGACGTTTCGCCCAGCACGCCGAGCAGGCTGCCGACTTTGATCCAGTCGCCTTTCACCTGGGGCACGATCGCGCCGAAACCGCCGTCGCTGATGTTTTCGACGATCCAGCTCTCGCCCGCGTTCTTGACCTGGAAATCGAGCGAAATGTCGTCCTCGGGCGGCTTGATCGAGCGGAGAATCTCTTCCAGTCCGTGGACCACCGTCAGGCGGGTGGCGATTTTGCGGCGCTCGGAACTGCGCGCGGGCGGCTTGTCCGACCAGTACATCGCCAGATGTTCCATGACCGAGCTGACCAGATCGGGCTGGTAGGTGCCGCCGAGATTGACGTCGGACGGCACGCCGTGCTTGTTCTTGATGTTCTCTATCATCTGGCACAGCGCGGGGTACGCCTTGCCGGGGCCGAAATAGCGGATCGTCGGATTGGGTTCGACGTTTTTCATCACGCGCGCCGCGGGCTTGCGCATCGAGAGATCGAAATAATAGTTGCAGCCGGGGCCGGGTTTATCCTGAATCTGATACATCTTGCCGAAATGCGCGACGATGCGCTCGGCGATCTCCTGCTTGAGCGGCGTTAACCCGTCGGTTGACGACACTCCCAGCATCAGCGCCTTCAAAAATTCCTGCTCTACGGTGCCATGCCCATGCGCGCCCGGGTAAATATCGACCGGTGTAGTCGAATAGCGCCTGGACTCCGCAAACAGGAAGATGCGCCCGAGTTCGCCCCACACCCGGTCGTCGACCGGCCCGTAGCGCAGCGCGCTCCATTTCAACTGCAGCGTCAGCACGCGCAGCGCGCGGGCGACGATTATCGGCAGGTCCTTTTTTATCGCCCCGGCGCCGCTCGCGCCCGCCTGGAACTGCTCGATGCACTGGTTGTAGCAGGAACCGAGCGTCTTCCAGAATTCGAATATCGTGTGCCACAGCTTGCTCTCGCGAAATTTCTCCTGGCGGTCGGTGGCGAGATAGTCCTGCGAGAGCTTGCGCTGATGATTTTTGGCCGCCTGGTCGAGAGCGTCGTACAACTCGAAGCGATAGTCGAGTTTGAAGCCGTCGGTGCGGTTGACCGAGTCGAGCCAGAACGTGACTTCCTCCAGCGCCTTGGTGGCATCGTGCGCAGGAAATTCCGCGATCAGCGACCGCGCCTGCTTCGGATCCGCCATCGGGTGATCGGGCTTGCTGCCCCCGAACAATGCCATGCCTCCGCCCCTTTTTTATTCCGCCAACTGCCTGATACCGAATTTTACGCACAAACCGCCGAATATAGGCGGGGCACGGGTAACCCTTGTAGGTATTTATTCACATTTCGCGCGCGCGGCGCCGCCCTCTCCTACACCGCGGCGTCGTCGGCCTCCGGCCGGTTCTTGATGTAGCGCTTGAGCAGCCGGTTCTCGAAACTGGTTTCCTTGATCACGGCTTTGGCGATGTCGTGAAAAGAAATGACGCCGAGCAACCGGCCCTCTTCAGTGACCGGCAGGTAGCGGACGTGGTTTTTGATCATGACTTCGCGCACCTCGTCCAGCGTGTCGGCCGGACTTCCGCAGACCGGGTCGCTGACCATCACCTCGTGCAACCGCAGATCGGCCAGATTGCCGCTTTGCGCATCGAGCGCCTTCAACACCTCGCGAAACGTCAACATGCCCGTCATGCGGTCGCCGTTCATGACGACCAGCGACCCGATATCGTTTTTCACCATCAGGCCGACTGCGTCCGCCACCCTGCTGTCGGGCGCCGCGCTGAATATGGCGCCGCCTTTCATGTTCAAGATGTCGCGGATGATCATCGCGGAGTCCTCGCCACAGTGTGCGTTCAGGCATCATAGCAAACACAAGGGCGGCAAGGGGAAGGGAGAAGAGGGAAGGGTAGAGCAGAAATTCTCCAGCCATCGCCGCGCCGAAATTTTTCAGCCCTTCTCCCTTCTCTATAACCTCTCCGTCTCGCCCTGTACGGGCCGCCAGACGAGCAGCCGTCTTTCCGCGAACGACACCAGCGCATCGAGCGCCAGCGCGAACGCGGTCAGGACGACGATGCCGGCAAACACCGTGTTGATGTCGAATGCGCCTTCCGCCTGCAGTATCAGGTAGCCGACGCCGCGCGACGATCCGAGGTATTCGCCCACGACGGCGCCGACAAATGCCATGCCCACCGACGTGTGCAGGCTGGAGAAAACCCACGACATCGCCGACGGCACGTAAACCGTCTGCAGCAATTGCCGCGCGTTGGCGCCCAGCATGCGCGCGTTGTTGAGAACGACCGGGCTCACCTCTTTCACGCCCTGATAGACGTTGAAGAATACGATGAAAAACACCAGCGTAACACCGAGCGCTACCTTGGACAGGATGCCGAGCCCGAACCACACGGCGAAAATCGGCGCCAGTATCACGCGCGGCATCGCGTTCATGGCCTTGATGTACGGATCGGCCAGCGCCGACGCGGTCGGCGACAACGCGAGCCACAAGCCGACGCCCAGCCCGCCCGCGGTGCCGATTGCAAACGCGAGCAGCGTTTCGATCAGCGTGACCAGCAGGTGCTCGTAAATAGCGCCGCTCGCGAACCAGTCCCAGGCTTTTTGCAGCACCAGGAGCGGCTTGCCGAAAAAGAACGCGGTATTGCGCGCGGCTTCTTCCGACCACAACAGCGGCTCGGTCATCAAATACCAGAACGCGAACACGCTGCCGAGCAGCAGCGCGTGATACAACGCGAGGCGGGCGCGCCGTCCACCGGTGTCAGTGCTGGCTTTGCGCATAACCTTTCAGCACTTCGTTTTTCATCGCATGCCAGATTTCCGTGTGCAACTGCACAAAGCGCGGCGTCATGCGGATCTCGGCCACGTCGCGCGGCCGCGGCAGGTCGATCACGTATTCCCCGATCGGCTGCGTCGCCGGTCCCGCCGACAGCACCACCACGCGGTCCGAGAGCGCGATCGCTTCTTCGAGATCGTGCGTAATGAACACCACCGACTTGCGGTCGGCCGACCACAATTCGAGCAGTTCGTTTTCCATCAACTGGCGGGTCTGGATGTCGAGCGCCGAGAACGGCTCGTCCATCAGCAGGATTTTCGGATCGAGGATCAGCATCTGCGCGAGCGCCACGCGTTTTTTCATGCCGCCCGACAGTTGATGCGGATAGCGGCTGGCGTGCGCTGTCAGCCCCACCCGCGCGAGCCATGATTCAACCCGCTCGCGCACGATGCTCTCGTCAACACCTCGATAGCGCAACCCGAGCGCAACGTTATCGAACGCGGACAGCCACGGCAGCAGCGCGTCCGACTGGAACATGTAGCCGGCTTCGCGGTTGATCCCGGTCAGCGGTTGACCCAGTGCGCGCACCTCGCCCGCCGACGCGTCCAGCAATCCCGCCGCAATATTCAGCAATGTCGATTTGCCGCACCCGGTCGGCCCCACCACCGACACGAATTCGCCGGCGTCGACGGTCAGCGTAGTATCGCGCACCGCCGTATAGGTTTTGCCCGCCGCGCCGGCGGCGACGAACGTGACGGTGATATTGGATAACGCGAGCGCGGGGACTGGTGACATCGGATACGGATTATAGCGGCGCCGGCACCCTGCCGTCGCGTGCACTGTCCATAATTTTCATCGCGAATTGAGCGGCGGCGTGCCGCTGTCCGCTCGTATTCGCGAAGCAAGTGCGGCGGGCCCGTCCGCTACTTGCGATATTTTTTGAGCGCTTTTTGCGCGAAACTGTTGTCGAACGTTTTCGCGAGATCGATCTTCGCGGACTGCACGCTGGGCTCGAACGAGTTCAATACCTTGTAGACGTTTTTCGCGCCTTCTATCGAAAAAAGACCGTCGGGCGAATAGCCCTCGGTGTTTTTAAGCAACGAGACCTTGTACATCGTCGGATCGTCGCCGTAATATTCGGCCGGCACGCTCGCGACGACTTCCTCGGGCCGCGCCTTCTGCAGCCACAGATCGGCGCGCACGATCGCATTGACGACCGCCTGCGCGGTGTTGGGGTTCTTCTTCACCCAGTCCAGCGGCGCGTAAATGCAGCCGGCGTGATAAGCGCCGCCGTACACTTCTTTCATTCCCTTCGCAGTGCGCGTATCGATGACAGGGATGATGTCGCCGGACGCCTCCAAGCGCGCGATCACCGGATCGAGATTGGAGATGCCGTCGAGTTCGCCTTTGCGCATCGCAGCGACCGCACCCGCGGTGGCGCCGACGCCGATGATCGATACTGCGTCCGGCTTGAGCCCGTCTTTCGCGAGCAAACTGCTGACCATCATGTTGGTGCTCGAACCCGGCGCGGTGACGCCGATTTTCCAGCCCTTCATGTCCTTCGGCGATTTGTACTGCGCGACCTTGTTTTTATGGATGCCGAGCACGATGCCGGAATAA
>CAZEAX010000230.1:0-7744 GCA_964510405.1 uncultured Streptomyces sp.
AACTTCCATCTCCGGCAATATGGCGGGTGCGTTAATGCTGTCGGCGCTGCTGATCGGCGAGCGTCCCGCCAGCGTCATCCTCGGGTGGCTCGCTTGCATCACCCTTTTTCAGAGCTGGCGCCTCGTGCTTTATCTGAAAAGCCGTGCGGTCGGCTTCCAGTTCGAGAATGTAAATCGCGCTGCCGCGGTGTGGGCTGTGGGTGCGGGACTGTCCGGCGCACTGTGGGGTGTGACGGCCCTGATCTTCTTCATCTCGGGCCACCACCTTTATCAGGCGGTGTTGACGATCCTCGTTTTCGGCATGATCGCAGCCGCCGTGCCCATGCTGGCCTCGCACCTGCCGTCGTTCTATTTGTTCGTGCTGCCGACGTTGACGCCATTTATCCTGCGCAATGCATACGAGGCGGACGTGCCGCATCTTGTTCTCAGCATCATCGCGACCGCTATCCTGCTCGGAATGATGTCGTTCGCCCGCGACTACAACCGCATGTTGACCGAGTCGCTGCGCAATCGGTTCGAGAAGCAGGCGCTTGCCGACCGGCTGGCGGCGCAGAATGAGGACCTCGAGCAGGCGCGCATCGCCGCGGAACAGGCCAATCGCTCGAAAACCCAGTTCTTCGCGGCCGCCAGCCACGACCTGCGCCAGCCGCTGCACGCGGTCGGACTGTTCGCGTCGGCGCTCGCCGACAAAGTACGTGATACGGAAGGCGCGAAACTGGTCGCCAGCATCAACGACTCCGTGCAGGCGCTCGAAGCGCTCTTCAATGCACTGCTCGACATCTCGAAACTCGATTCCGGGATAATCAAGCCCCAGGTCATCCATCTGCGGCTGTCCGAGATATTCGACGGTTTGCGCCGCGAATTCGCAACCGAAGCCGCCAATAAGGGCCTGCGGCTCACGATAAGCGGTGGATCGCACATAGTGGCCAGCGATGCTGTACTGCTCGAACGCATTTTGCGCAACCTGATCAGCAATGCCATTCGCTATACGGCCGCCGGCGAGGTCACGGTCAATGCAGCGCCCGCCAACGGTATGCTGCTGATCGAAGTGCGTGATACCGGGATCGGGATCCGTCCCGCAGATCGGGAGCGCGTTTTCGAAGAATTCCTGCAGCTCGACAACCCCGGCCGCACGAGCAAGAAAGGTCTGGGACTCGGACTTTCCATCGTGCAGCGCCTGTGCAGCCTGCTCGGCTATGAGATTCACCTGGCCTCCGACTTCGGCAAAGGCTCCACCTTCAGCTTCGAAGTCCCGGTCGCCCAGGCGATTCCGGCGCACGGAGGCGCCGCGGGAGCACCGTCGCCCGTGCACGCCGACCTGACCGGAAAATTAGTCGTTGTTATCGACGATGAAAGCGCCATCGTCGACGGCATGCAGGCGCTGCTGACGGGCTGGGGCGCCGAAGTCATAGGCTCAACTACCGGCAACGACGTGCTCGCAGCAGTGCATGCCACCGGCAAACTGCCGGCACTCTTGATCGTGGATCACCGCCTTGGCGCCGATGAAAACGGCATCGAAGTTGCACAGCGCATTCGCCGGGAACTCGACCCGGAGATTCCCGGCATCCTCATCACCGGCAGCATCACACCGGACCTCGACGCGCAAGCGCGCGCAGCAAGACTGGAATTTCTGTTGAAACCCGTCATGCCGGAAAAACTGCGCAGCAGCATTGCCGCGATGCCGGGCTTCAGCCAGCGCTTCGGCAATGCCAAGACGGCCACGCAAGCCGGCTAAGCAACGCGGATCACGACGGCCCCGGTGCCGGTCTCGCATCGCGCGCCGGTGCGCGTGAAAAAAACCGGAATCGCGCCGCCGGACCGGCATTGCATCGATTGATATTTTTACTGCCGCCAGGCCGGGGCGCAAACGAGAGCAATGCGATGCGCGTTGTTGCGGATCTTATACTGGCAGTCCACTTCGCCTTCGTGCTGTTTATCGTCGGCGGCCTGCCTGCGATCTGGATAGGCGCGGCGCGCGGCTGGCGCTGGGTGCGCAATTTCGGGTTTCGCATCGCGCATCTTGCCGCAATCTTATTTGTCGCGGTCGAAGCGCTGCTGGGACGGGCGTGCCCCCTCACGCTGTGGGAAGACGCGTTGCGCGGCTCCTACGCCGACACCGGTTTCGTCGCGCGCTGGCTGCGGCGGCTGCTGTACTACAGTTTCCCCGAGTGGGTTTTTACGTGCGTATATCTATTGTTCGCGCTGCTCGTCGCGGCAACGTGGTGGTGCGTGCCGCCGCAGCGCCTGCGGCCCGACTCAAAAGAGCGGGACGACGCATAAATCACCCAAGCATATCGGCCCAGATATTCTGCGCCCACGAATTCGCGTAAACTCCTTCGCGCTCATTTGCCCGGTCGGACAATCCGCCGCTGCCTTTTACGACCACCATGGTTTTTTGTTCCGCGTCGTACATGTGCACGGTCGCGACGTGGCCGGCGTTCCGGTCATCCACGAAGCTGTAGCACGTATTGATCATCACCGGCCGCTGATTGACAGGCTGGTTCTTGAGCAGCGCGATTACCGCCGCAGCGCATACCTTGGCGTGCTGGTTCGCCATGTGGCCTGATTTCGGCATTACGGGCGCCGTCAGCGTTGCATCGCCGAGCACGTGGATGCCCTTTTGCGCGGTCGATTCCAGGGTAAGCCAGTCGACGCCGCACCAGCGATTGTTGGCGGTGATCAGCCCCGTCTTTACGGCTATCGCGCCCGCTTTTTGCGGCGGCACCACGTTCAGCACGTCGGCCTTGACGTCTTCGAATTCCATTTTCGCCGTCAAAGTCTTCGCGTCGACATCGGTGAGTTCGCTGTTGGACCGATATTCGACGATGCCTTTGTAAGGGCCGTTCCAAGCGGCCATGAACAAGGCTTTCTTCGACTGCACGTCCTCGTTGGCGTCGAGCACCAGCACCTTGGATTTGGGCTTGCTGTTCCTGAAATAAAACGCAACCTGGCACGCACGTTCGTACGGCGCCGGCGCGCAACGGTATGGAGCGCGCGGAACATGGATCGCAAACACGCCGCCGTCGGGCATCGCTTCGAGTTGTTTGCGCAGTGCGACGGTCTGCGCGCCCGCTTTCCAGGCATGCAACACCCGGCTCTGGGCAACCTCATTGTTCAATCCCGGGATCGTGTCGTAGCTCACGTCGATCCCGGGCGCCATGATCAAGCGGTCGTAAGCGAAAATCTCGCCGGTCGCCAGCCGCACCGCCCGCTTGTCCGGTTCCACGGCAACCACTTCGCCCCGGACGATCTTGACGCCATATTTCTGGAGTCCGCCGTAGCCGACGCTAAGTTCGGAGAGCGACCTGCTGCCGCCCAGTACAAGATTGCTGAGCGGACACGAAATAAATTCGGCGCTGCGTTCGATGAGGGTGACTTCGACGTCCGGCGCCCACAGGCGGATATATTTCGCGGCGGTTGCGCCGGAATAACCGGCGCCTATGACGATCACCCGGCCCGCCGTCTGGGCGCCCAGATTCGAAGTGCGGCCCGCCAGAGCGCACATCGCGGCATTCACCGACAGCCATTTAACGAAGTTTCGCCTGTTCAGAGTCATGCCTGGCGGCATTGCACTATCGCGCATCAGCGGATGCCCGTCTTCAATTCCGCAAAATATCCGGCAACGAGCTCAAGCTGTTCGTCGCTGAATCCGCGCGCCAATTGGTGCATGACGGTCGCCGGCCGCGTACCGGCCTTGAACTCCTTCAACTGCTGAAATAGCTCGCTCTTGGCGCGTCCCGCGATGACGGGCATTCCGCCTGCAACCGCACGCTCTGCGCCATGACAATTGGTGCACGTTGCCGCCATGCCGCGAACATAAGCGAAGTCTTCGGCGCAGGCGGCCGTTTGGCACAGGAAAAAAACCGCCAATGCGCCTGCGTAGCGCGTTGTTTTTCTTTGACGGTGAGACTGCAGACGATGGATGAACTGAGGCATCGGGGGCCACCGCAAATGCGCAACCGGGATAAGCCGCGGACTTGCGCGCGTGCGCAAACCGCGACCTCAAATCAGACGACGCTCGCGACTTCCTCGTCGAATACCAGGTGGATTTTGTCGTTCGCGTCGATGTCGACGGTAACCTTGCCGCCGCTCGCAAGCTTGCCGAACAGTAACTCGTCGGCCAGCGCGGTGCGTATCGTGTCCTGGATAAGGCGCGCCATCGGCCGCGCGCCCATTTGCGGGTCGAAGCCCTTTTTCGCCAGATGCTCCTTGAGCGCGGTCGTGAACGTCGCTTCCACTTTCTTTTCCTGCAACTGTTCTTCGAGCTGCATCAAGAACTTGTCGACCACGCGCATGATGATTTCACGATCGAGGGCCGAGAACGAAATGATGGCATCGAGCCGGTTGCGAAACTCGGGCGTGAACATGCGTTTGATTTCCGCCATCTCGTCGCCCGCCTGCGTGGAAACCGTGAATCCCATCGACGTTTTCGAGAGTTCCGCGGCGCCGGCATTGGTCGTCATGATGATCATCACGTTGCGAAAATCCGCTTTGCGCCCGTTGTTGTCGGTCAGCGTGCCGTGGTCCATCACCTGCAGCAGAATATTGTAGACATCCGGATGCGCCTTCTCGATTTCATCGAGCAGCAGGACCGAATAAGGATGCTTGGTGACCGCTTCCGTCAAAAGACCGCCCTGGTCGAACCCGACATAACCCGGAGGCGCACCAATCAGACGCGATACCGCGTGGCGCTCCATGTACTCGGACATATCGAAGCGGATCAGCTCCACGCCCATGATGTACGCGAGCTGGCGCGCGACTTCGGTCTTGCCGACGCCCGTCGGGCCGGAAAAGAGGAACGAGCCGGTCGGTTTCTGCGGATTGCCCAGCCCGCTGCGCGACATCTTGATGGCCGCAGCCAGCGCATCGATGGCCTTGTCCTGGCCGAATACCACCGCTTTCAGATTGCGATCGAGGTTCTTCAACTGCGAACGGTCGTCCGAATTGACGCTCTGTGCGGGTACGCGCGCGATCTTGGCGACGATCTCCTCGATCTCGTGCTTGGTGATGACTTTTTTTTGTTTCGACTTCGGCAGTATCCGTTGCGCCGCACCCGCCTCGTCGATCACGTCGATCGCTTTATCGGGCAAATGGCGGTCGTTAATGTAACGGGCCGCGAGTTCCGCCGCCGACGTCAGCGCCGACGATGCGTACTTGATCCCGTGATGCTCCTCGAAACGGGTCTTCAGGCCGCGCAATATCGAAACGGTCTCGGAAATGCTCGGCTCGACGACGTCGACTTTCTGAAAACGCCGCGACAACGCGTGATCTTTTTCGAAAATGCCGCGGTATTCCTGATAGGTGGTGGCGCCGATGCACTTCAACTGGCCGGTCGACAGCGCGGGCTTGAGCAGGTTCGACGCGTCGAGCGTGCCACCCGAAGCAGCGCCGGCGCCGATCAACGTATGAATCTCATCGATAAAAAGTATCGCGTTCGTGTTGTCGAACAACTGCTTGAGCACCGCCTTCAGCCGCTGTTCGAAATCGCCGCGGTACTTGGTGCCGGCCAGCAGCGCGCCCATATCGAGCGCGTAGACCGTGCATTTGGAAAGTATCTCGGGCACGTCGCCTTCGACGATGCGCCGGGCCAAGCCCTCAGCTATCGCCGTTTTGCCCACGCCCGCTTCGCCGACCAGCAGGGGATTGTTCTTGCGGCGACGACACAACGTCTGCACCACCCGCTCGAGTTCGCGCTCGCGCCCGATCAGCGGGTCGATTTTCCCCGCTACCGCCAGCGAATTCAGATTAAGCGTGTAAGTCTCGAGCGCGCCGCCGGGCGTTTGCTCCTGCTCGGCTTCCGTTTCGCCGTCGCTCTTGCCGGGCGCCGCCTGCGGCACCTTGCTGATTCCGTGCGAGATGAAATTGACGACGTCAAGACGCGTGACGCCCTTCTGGTGCAGGAAATAGACGGCGTGGGAATCTTTTTCCCCGAATATGGCGACGAGCACGTTGGCGCCGGTGACTTCCTTCTTGCCCGAGGATTGAACGTGCAGGATCGCACGCTGGATCACGCGCTGAAAACCGAGCGTGGGCTGCGTGTCGGTGTCCTCGGTCGTCAATATCGGCGTATGTTCCGTGACGAATTCGGACAGCAGCTTGCGCAAGTCGTCGATCTCCGCCGCGCACGCCTTGAGGACTTCGGACGCCGAAGGATTGTCGAGCAACGCCAACAGCAGATGCTCGACCGTAATGAACTCGTGCCGTTTCTGGCGCGCCTCCATGAACGCCATGTGCAGGCTGACTTCAAGTTCCTGGGCGATCATCAGTTTTCCTCCATCACGCAGCACAACGGATGTTGATGTTGCCGGGCGTACGCGCTGACCTGTTCGACCTTGGTTGCGGCCACGTCACGCGGATAAACGCCGCATACACCGGTACCATCGCGATGAACCTTGAGCATGATTTGAGTTGCCTTTTCGCGGCTGAGGGAGAAAAATTTTTGCAGCACTATCACGACAAAATCCATGGGCGTGTAATCGTCGTTTAACAGCAAAACCTTGAACATCGGGGGCGACTTGACCTTGGCCTTTTTCGCCTCCAGAACCGTGCCTTCGCGATGCCGTATCGCCATTCTAGACACCACACTCCATGCGAATGCAATCAATTGTTATTTTGACCATAATCCCAGAATTTTCAAGTGCCAAAATCACTGTTTGCGTACAAATACTTGACTTCCCCCGGCAAATAGCCTAGAAAGCCGAAAGGTGTTTGGCTTCAAGCTCGATCGCAGTACCGGTTCGGTCGTTTTTTGCCGTGTGCGTCCTTGAAACTCAAACAGTCTCCGGAAGCGGTTTTCCGGTAATTTTTTAAGTTCATAAGGAACAGCAATATGGCAACTGGCACTGTGAAATGGTTCAACGACGCGAAGGGTTACGGCTTCATTACCCCGGACGACGGCAGTGAAGATCTGTTTGCGCATTTCTCGGCGATTCAGATGGGTGGATTCAAAACTCTCAAAGAAGGTCAAAAAGTTTCTTTCGAAGTGACCCAGGGACCAAAAGGCAAGCAGGCATCCAATATACAGGCTGTCTAAGGCGAAACCCAGAATATCTAAATAAAAGCCCGTCCGGCATCCGCCGGACGGGCTTTTTTTTCGCGCTAGCCCCTCTCGCGAAACTAGCGGCTCGCCGCGCCGCTTCTTCCGGCTGAGCAGGCGCCGATTCCCATTTATACAGAGCCCAATAAATGCGATAATTACGCCCGAATCGACATGCGAAAGTCATGGGTCCGGAAGTTGGCACCCGCCGAATGCGTCTTTGCTCCCTCCCCGCAGATCGCCGTAGCACGCCGATCATTTAGATCCACCACATCCGAACGGAGATTGAGAATCATGGCTGAAAAACTCGACCTGCTGAAAATTGCACAGGAAGAACAGAACGGCGATCTATTCAAGCTGCTGGACAAAATATACAAGCGCTCCAAAGTGCAGCCGCGCGGCATTTCCGACGCAATTATCTGGGAAGGCGGCAACCCATCGGGTAACGTGAAACCGGTCGCGCATGCGTTCACGGACATGTTCGCGCTCAACGGCACGTTGATGGCGCTCGACGTCCTGGGATTGCCGTTCCTCGGCGTACCGATGATGGCCCAGTTCCGTCACGACACCAAGCTGAAGTCGCTCGAATGGTTCGGCAAGCTCGATTACACCTCGCTGAAGTGGTCGACCGCCGGCGATTTCATGGTCAACGACAACGGCAAAAAAGTTGTGGTTGCCGGCAAATCGGCCAACGCGCCGCTGCGCACC
>CAZEAX010000231.1:0-3030 GCA_964510405.1 uncultured Streptomyces sp.
GCACGTAATCCGTTTCGTCACGGGCAACCAATTGATCGAATCCCGCGCATTGCAGTAGCGATGCGCCGACGCGCGACATGTGCACTTCGCCCGCCAGCGTCACCACGGGCACGCCCATCCACAAGGCCTCGCAGGTGGTGGTCGTTCCGTTGTACGGAAAAGTGTCGAGTGCGAGGTCGACGTCGCTATAAGCATCGAGATGCTGCTGCCGTTCGCCGACCCATCCACGCAAATCGACGCGCGCCGGATCGATCCCGCCGCGCTCCAGAGCGTCGACAAAGCGGTCGACCGTATCCGGAAAATTGAGCGGCGACGATTTCAATACCAGGCGCGAGCGCGGCACGCCGGCCAGGATCCGGCCCCAGATGCGGATGGTCTCGGCATTGACCTTCGCGATATTGTTGAACGACGAAAATACGACCGCCGCTCCCGGCTCGCGGGGTTTCACGGGCGGCGCGTCGGCCGGCGGCTGATAGCAGAGAAAGCAGTCGTCGATACGCAGCAACTTTTCGGTATGGCGTTGCTCCGCCGCAGGCGCGGGGTCGGTCGTATGATCGGTAATGCGAAAATCGACCGCTGCTAGTCCGGTGGTGTCCGGGTAACCGAGCCAGGTTATCTGCACCGGCGCCGGCCGGCGCGCAAACACGCCGAGACGGTTGCCTTTCGAATGTCCCGCGAGATCGAACAGGATGTCGATCCTGTCCTCGCGCACCATGCGCGCGACGGCATCGTCATCGCTGCCTGCGACGTCGCGCCAGCCATCGGCGGACTCGCGCATGCGGCGCGTAGCGTCGTCGGACAATGCATGGTTGTAGTAACAGTAAACCTCGAACTGGCGCCGCTCGTGACAGCAGATAACCGGCTCGATGAAATATCCGACCGAATGCCGCGACAGGTTCGGCGATATGTAACCGATGCGCAATCGCCGTTCGGGGTCCGGCTCCTGTGGATAAACGCCGGGCGGGTACGGCCAAGCTTTTTGCATCATCGCGCCGTAAGCCCGGTGCAAGTCGAACAGAGGCACCGGGTCGGCCGGCGACAGGTAATGGCGGTGAAACAGCAGCGCCGAAAAAATCGGACTCGACGCCGGCGCGATTTCACGCGCGCTTTCATAGGCGGCAACCGCTTCATCGTTAGACCACAAGTCGACGAGCACACCGGCAGCGCCGAGATGCGCATCAAGCGAACGCGGATGCGCCTGTCTGCACGTGAGATAAAGTTCCAGCGCGGCCTGGAGCCGTCCGTCTTTGGCCGTCTCGCCGGCCCGTTGCAGAAGTTCCTCTTCACTGCTCCCGAGCGCCGGTGAATCAGACACGGTATCGGCACTGTCGCCGTGCGCGCGGAACAGATTGCCGACGAGTTTCGTCAGCACGCTCATTCCGGCAGCGCAGCGTAGCGCAGCGCGATGATTTCGAGATTTTCGATGCCGGCCGGCGTGCGCAACGTCACGACGTCGCCTTCGCGCGCCTTGGTGAGAGCGCGCGCCACGGGCGAGATCCAGCTGATGCGGTTGCGCGGCGGATCGACTTCGTCCTGGCCGACGATGCTGATGGTTCGCTCCGCGCCCTTGCTGTCGCAGTACGTGACAGTCGCCCCGAAAAACACCTGCTCGACACCCTGCCTTGCGGGATCGATGATTTCCGCGATCTCCAGACGCTTGTTGAGAAAGCGGATGCGGCGGTCGATTTCGCGCAGGCGCCGCTTGCCGTAAATATAGTCGGCGTTTTCCGAACGGTCGCCGTTCGAGGCCGCCCACGCGATCACCTTGACGAGTTCGGGGCGCTCCTTGTCGAGCAGCGATTGCAATTCGCGCTTGAGCCGTGCATAGCCGGCAGGCGTGATGTAATTTTTCGCGCCTTGCGGCAGCGCCGGCGGCTCGTCGTCGCCGGCGTGTTGCTGAGCACGTTCGCGCTCGATATCGGCCAGTTTGCGCATGTCCCAAGGTTACCGGATTCCGGCCCGCGCCGAATCAAAACACGCCGGCTAAGCGGTGCCCCCGACCGTCAGGCCGTCAATTCTGAGCGTCGGCTGGCCGACGCCGACGGGCACGCTCTGACCCTCCTTGCCGCAGGTGCCGACGCCCGTATCGAGCGCCATGTCGTTGCCGATCAGCGCAACGCGCGTCAAAACATCGGGCCCGTTGCCGATCAGCGTCGCCCCTTTGACCGGGTAAGTAACTTTGCCGTTTTCGATCATGTACGCCTCGGACGCGGAGAACACGAACTTGCCGCTCGTGATATCGACCTGCCCGCCGCCGAAATTCACCGCGTAAAGTCCGTGCTTGACCGACTGGATGATCTCCTGCGGGTCCTTGTCGCCGTTGAGCATGTAGGTGTTGGTCATGCGCGGCATCGGGATGTGCGCGAACGATTCGCGGCGTCCGTTGCCGGTCGCGGCCGCGCCCATCAGGCGCGCGTTGAGGCTGTCCTGCATATAACCTTTGAGCACCCCGTCCTCGATCAACACGTTGCGCTGCGTCGCATTGCCTTCGTCGTCGATATTGAGCGAGCCGCGCCGTTGCGCGATCGTGCCGTCGTCGACCACCGTCACGCCCGGTGCTGCAACTCGCTCGCCGATGCGGCCGCTGAAGGCGGAACTGCCCTTGCGGTTGAAATCGCCCTCGAGCCCGTGCCCGATCGCTTCGTGCAACAGGATGCCGGGCCAGCCCGGCCCGAGCACGACGGTCATGGAGCCGGCGGGAGCCGGCCGCGCGTCGAGATTCGTGAGCGCCTGGTCGACCGCTTTGCGCGCGTAATCCTGCATCATCGCGTCGGTGAAATACGCATAGTCGAAGCGCCCGCCACCACCGGCGCTGCCCTGCTCGCGCCGGCCGTCCTGCTCGACGATCACCTGCACGGTTACGCGCACCAGCGGCCGCACATCCGCCGCGGTAACCCCGTCGCTGCGCGCAACCAGCACGACTTCGTATTCGCCACCAAGATGCGCCATCACCTGGGTTACCCGCGTATCCAGACTGCGCGCATAGCGTTCGACCTTCTCGAGCAACGCGACCTTGGCTTCGTCCGCCAG
>CAZEAX010000231.1:3040-7733 GCA_964510405.1 uncultured Streptomyces sp.
CCAATTGCCCGCTCCACCAGATTGCGCCGTCCCGGCTGGCGAGCGGATCGTGCGCCACGTAAAGATTGCGGCCGTCGCCGCGGCGCGCCACCTGCGTTTTGTTGTCGGCACCCTGGCGGGCGATCGCCCGCGTCGCCTGCGCCGCCGCAGTCAGCGCGGGCAAGCTGATGTCGTCAGAATACGCGAACGCGGTTTTTTCGCCGGCAACCGTGCGCACCCCCACTCCCTGGTCGATATTGAAACTGCCGGATTTGACGATGCCCTCTTCCAGGCTCCAGCCCTCGCTGCGGCTGTACTGGAAATACAGATCGGCGTAATCGACCTTGTGCGCGAGGATCTGCCCGAACACCTGCTGCAATGCATTGTCGTCGAGCGAATACGGCGCGAGCAGCGTCGCCTGCGCGGTGTCGAATGCAGCCTCGAGTTCGGGGCCGCGGGTTTTGGTTGTGCGGGTCATCAAGGCATCCGGTGGGGAGAGCTATTAACAAATCGAGGCGGCGGGGCTCAATTCAAGTCCCGCCGCGCGGTTTTCTATCCTAAACGCGATGCAAGGTCCGATGCGCGAGCGCCGGCAGGCTTTTGCGCAGACGCCGCACATATTCCGGATTGATGCCGGCAATCACCACGCCCGACCCGCGCGGCAACCGGTCGAGCACGACACCCCACGGATCGACGATCATGCTGTCGCCGTGCGTCTCGCGGCCGTTCAGATGATACCCGCCCTGCGCCGGCGCGATCACGTAAGCGAGGTTCTCGATCGCCCGCGCGCGGATCAATGTTTCCCAATGCGCCTTGCCGGTGGTCTCGGTAAAGGCGGACGGCACCAGAATGATATCGACGTCTTTCATCGCACGGTACAGCTCCGGAAAGCGCAGGTCATAACAGATCGACAAGCCCAGCCGGCCAAACGGCGAGTCGACGACTTTCACGTCGCGGCCCGGTTCGATCGTGCGCTGCTCGGAGTATTGCTCCTTGCCCATCTCGAAACCGAACAAGTGGATCTTGTCGTAGCGCGCGACGAGTTTACCCTTGTCGTCGTAGACGAGGCAGCTGTTGCGCACGCGGCCGGGTTCGCTCGACACCAGCGGCACCGAGCCGCCGACCAGCCAGATCTTGTGCTTTTTCGCGGTGTCCGCGAGAAACTGCTGGATCGGTCCCGCGCCTTCGGCCTCGCGCACGTTGACCTTGTCGGTGTCCTGCATGCCCATGATCGCGAAATATTCGGGCAACGCGACGAGCTTGGCACCCTGCTTGGCCGCCATCGCGATCAGCCGCCGCGCCTCGTTAAGGTTCGCCGCGACGCTCGGACCGGACGCGAGCTGCACCGCCGCGACCCGCACGACCGCAGCGGGTTCGGCCTTGGCGGCGGACTTGGCGTGCGGTCGCGCGCGGCCGAACGAGGAAGCGGATTTTGGGCTCATTTGAGCACTTCGATTTTCAAGGGTTCGTGCAGTTTTACGTCGTTTATCAGCGAAACGCGCGCGCCATCGATGGCCAGCGCCATCAACCACATGCGCAATTCCTCCGCCTGCAACAAGGGATCCTGGCCGTACCCGTGGTGTATGACCAGGCGGGCGGCGGGCTGCGCGAGATACTGCCCAAGCGCCTGCCGGACCGCCGGCTGATCGAGCACGGCGCGCGCACTGCGCGGCCGGTCCCAGAGGTCGGGCGCGACCGTGAATATCTCGGCGGCCCGCACGCCTGCGGCAGCCGTGAGCAGCAGACAAAATAGCATAACGCGCATCAATCCGAACGCTCCGATCCCGGACGGATCGCAGTCTTCGCCTGCGGCGATTCGACTTTCGCCACCTGCGGATCGGACCAAGTTCCGGTAATGTCGTATTCGTAAGCGGCCATCTTGTCGATCGGGTCCTTCAACAGTTTCTGCGCGACGAACGTCGCGATGCCCGCGATGGGCCCGCCGATCAACGCGCCGGCCACCGACAAGCTGTCGCTCATGCTGGGAAAAACCTTGACGCGCAATTTCTGCGTCTCGCGCGCAAGATCTACGTCGCCGCTCATCTGTATGCGTACGGCCGGTCCCTGGATGCGGAAGTTCTCCGTGTTGGCGATACCGCGGTTGACTTTGACGGTGCCAACGATTTCGTCGAACGCAAGCCCTTCGCTGAATATGTCGCGGAAATCCAGCGACAAACGCCGCGGCAGCGATTGCAGGCTCAATACTCCCAACAGCTTGCCGATGCCCGGGTCGAGCTTGACGAACTGCCCTTTGCTCGCTTCAAGCACGAAGTTTCCGGACAGCGTTGCATAGTCGAGCTCGCTCGGATTGCCGTTCCATGACAACGGTCCTTCGAGCTTGGCGGTGCCGCGCCGCACCCCCTCGGGCTGTCCCATTCTCACGAGGAACTTGCCGACGTCATTGACGTCGAGCCGCACGTTGACCATCGTGCGCGGTTGCGTCAACCACCCCTGCCACACGCCTTCGATGGTCAGCGTCGCGTCCGGGCTGGTGATGTGCAATTTTTCGAGTTTCCAGTCGCGGCCGTCGGGCACCGCGGTAAGTTCGAGCTTGCCCATGTTCGACTGGCGGACTTGGAAATTGTCGGCCTTGATATCGAGCGCGGGCAATTCGAGCGGTTGATCCTTGTCCGCAACCACCGGCGGGCGGTCGGGGGTGGCCGCCGGGATGGTCAGGGTCTTCATGCGTGCGGTGACCTTGCCCTTGCCCTGCGAGCGCCAGTTCATCTCGCCGACCAATTCGCGACCTGTGAGCGTGGTCTGCCACACTCCCGCCTGCGCGGCGCCGCTGATCGCAAGATCGTTGAAACGGCGGCCGAATACGTCGAGCGTGCCGAATTTGACATCCAGGCCCGCGAGTTGCGCGCGCCCGCTCTCGCCGACACCGGACTTCAGCAACGACAGCCATTGATCGAGATCGAGGTTTTTGAGCCCGCCGGTGATCCACAAGCCTTTGCGGTCCGGCTCCGCGGCCGTGCCGCCGAGCACGATATTGCCGCGCTCGATTACGCTGTCGGCACCCTCCTTGCGCCGCAGCACCTGCGCCGACACGAGGTTCCCCAACGTCACGACTACGCGCTCCTGCTGCGGGCCGGTGACATAGCGCTCGTACTTGAATGGCAGGGCGTCCGCCGCAGCCTTGGCAAGCGGTGCGGGCAAATCCGATGCTATGCCCTGCAACGCCGATTCGAACACCATGTCGACCAAGCGCTTGCGCACGGCGACGCTGGTTTTCCAGTCGGTCGAACCACGCAGAGTCTGCACCATCGGCAAGGTGGTCGCGCGGCGAAAATTGTCCATGTTGGCGCGCCCCGCGAGGCTGAAACGCACCACGCCGTCCCGTTGCGTGGCGCCGGAGAGCGTTGCCGGCCCACCGAGTATCACCAGAGCCGCCGGCGGCACGCGCACGCTTGACTCGGTAAATTCCACGTGCGCGTTGACCTGCTCGAACGGAAAGAACAGTTCTTCACTCTCGATCCGGTTGTTGAAAAACTGGAAGTCTCCCGCCACCTTGATGCCTTTTGCGTTGGCGAGCGGTATGTTGAGTTTTAACGCGAGCTTGCCGCGCCCCTCGGCGCGGAAGCGCTCGGTAAAACGGTCGATCGAATCGATGACCGGACTGTGCTCGATAAAGTTGAGGAATTCGCTGGTGGGACCTTCCGCTTCCCCGGTGATGGCAACCACGCGATCGGGATTCATGAGGTCCGGAATCTCCGCGCGTACGCGGGCGAGCTTCGCGCCTAAAATGGCCGCCTCCCGGACCGTCACGTCCATGCGCCGGCCGCGAAAAGTCAGTTCGCCGTCGATATTCTCGATTTTCGGCCAGCCGTTGGCATAGTCCAGTACGCCGTCCATTACGCGCGCGGTGACCTGGAACGTGCCGCCCTTGCCCTCCGGAAACGGAAATTCGTTCAGGTTTCCCTTCAGCCTGACCTTTATGTCGTTCGAAGAGCCGCCCAGGAAAGCGCCCGCTATCCATTGGCGGCCGCGTTCGCCCACCTGCAGCGGAACATAATGGCCTATGCTGCGCGCATCGGCGCGCGTGGCGTGCGCGGTCAAATCGATCACACCACGGCCGTCCGCCACCGTCTGATACACGCCCGATACGCTGCCGGCGACATCGCGGTTCGCAAAGGAAATGTCGTTCAGGCGAATTTCATATTGCTCGCCCGCGCGTTGCCATCCCGCCTGCGCGGTCAGTGTGTCAAACTCGAGCTTGGTCTCGAATATCTGCGGCAATTCGACGCTGGTGTTTTGCGTGCTCAGCAAAAGCGTGCCGCCGCGCTCCGACCCGTCGATGGTTCCGCTGACGCCGGCCAGCCCCGGCAGCCGGCCCACCGCGTTCAAGCCGAGATTGACGAACCTCGCCTTGACCGCATACTGATCGGGGCGCGGCCACTGCCCCGTCCACTTGAGTGCCACGTCGTAGAGACTGCCGCGCGGCGAGTACGTCTCGAATTCCTTGCGCAACTCCGCCTCGAAAGGCAGATGGTCGGCGAGCGCGATCAGCGGCTCGACATCGAGCGCGTTCGCCTGCAACTCGCCGTGCGGCAGACGCTTCCCGCCGCCGCGGTGATAACGCAGCAGGAAATCGGTCGGCTGCAAGGCGCTCTCATGCGTCGACAAACTCAGCCTAGTCGTCGAGACTTCGTACCCATCGTCGAGCAGTTTCCAGCCGACGCGCCCCTTCAGTTCCGCAAGATCGAGGTCCGGC
>CAZEAX010000232.1:0-7725 GCA_964510405.1 uncultured Streptomyces sp.
AAGCTGATCTATGGCACCTACAACGGGATCCCGGTCGAAGACGGCGACCTCCTCGTGAGCACGAACACCAAGCCGGTCACCAAGAGGAATCTGCAGCTGCTCACCGCGCGCATGCTGGAGCTCGACAAGAAGACGATAGCCGGTCTCATCGCCCGCGGCTTTAAGTTCGATTCCGGCGAGGACGGGGCCGGGCACCAGTGGAAAGTGCGCACGCGCTACGGCGGCTACTATCTCGATGCCGGTTGCTCGCAGTTGATCATCGACGGCGAAGTCGGACTGCTGCAATACGACCGGATCGAAAAGTTCGTCGCAGACGGCGCGCTGCTCAAGGACGGCTCGGTCCATCATGCGGATCTCATCATTCTCGCGACCGGTTTTGTTCCGCAGGAGGTGGTGGTCGCGAAGCTCCTCGGAGAAGAAGTTGCGAAGAAAGTGGGCCCGGTGTGGGGCTTCGGTGCCGACGGCGAGATGAGCAACATGTGGAAGCGCACCGCGCAGGAGGGACTGTGGTTCGTGGGCGGCAGTTTTGCGAATTGCCGCACCTACTCGCGTTACGTCGCCATGCAGATCAAGGCGATCGAGGAAGGGCTGCTGCCGAAGCGCTGAGGCCAGCGATACGCATTCGAACAAATAAAAACAGGAAGACGTGAGTCGGTAGTTGTCGCCTGATTGACTCGGGTTCCATAGTAAAAAGGTAACGCAAGATGGGGGAATCCTCGCGCTTTTGTGGCGCAATTTGGGCGGTAGCGGTTGCGACGTTATCCATCGCCTTGACGGCATCTGCGCAAGACTATCCGGGCAAGCCGCTGCGGATGGTCGCCGGAATGGCCGCGGGCGGCGGCGCCGACACGAACGCGCGCCGGCTTGCGCAGCTGCTCGCGAGGACACTCAAGCAGAACGTTCTCATCGACAACATCGCGGGCGGTGCCGGGAACCTGGCGGCGCAGACCGTCGCCGGCGCCGGCAGCGACGGCAATACGCTGCTGTTTGCTTCGCACCCGATACTCGCCATCAATCCGCTGCTGTACGAGCGCCTGCCATTCAATCCCGATCAGCTCACGCCGGTCGTGCTGATGAGCCAGACGCCCCATATCCTGCTCGTCAATTCCGCGTTTCCCGCGGCGTCGGTGGCGGAACTCGTGAGCTACGCGAAAGTCAAACCGGGCGCCGTCAACTTCGGTTCCGGCGGTGCCGGCACCTCGATTCATCTCGCGGGCGAGCTTCTGCAGAGCATGGCGGGCATCACGCTCGTGCACGTGCCGTATCGCGGTGCCGCGCCTGCATTTACGGCGCTCGTCGGCAATGAAATTCAGCTGCTCTTCGACAGCAGCCTGACGTCGATCGGACACCTGCGTGGCGGACGTATCCGGGGACTTGCGATCGCAAGTCCCGCGCGCCTGCCGGTCATCCCCGATCTGCCGACCTTCAATGAAAGCGGGCTGCCGGGATTCGAAGCCGGGGTGGGACACGGCATGCTGGCGCCGGCCGCGACGCCGCCGGCGCGTGTCGCTCTTCTTAATACGGGCATCAACACGGTGCTCGCCGACCCGGAGTACCGGAAGCAAATGGCGGATATCGGCGTGGTGCTGGTAGGCGGCACGCCGGAGCATTTTCGCACCTATCTCGCCGCCGAGCGCAGCAAGTGGGCGGACCTTATTCAAAAACGCGGCATCAAAGTCGAATAGCGGTCGCGCACATGCTGGGGGAGTTCTGATTGCGGGGACATAGATCGCACGGCACGCGCAGTGTTGCGATATTCGCGGCGCTGCTGATCGCCGGCGCGGCGCAGGCGCAAAGCCGGTTACCGCGCGAACTCGAAAAGTATCCAGCGAAGGCCGTCCGCTTCATAGTTCCGTCGTCGCCGGGAGGCGGCGCGGATGTGCTCGCGCGCTCGATTGGACCGCGGATGGCGGAAGTATTCGACATGCCGGTGGTGATCGAAAATCGCGCTGGCGCCGGCGGCATCATCGGCTACGAGATGGCGGCGCAGGCACCGGCGGACGGCTACACCCTCCTCATAGTCGCCGGCGGTTATACGCTCAATCCGAGCCTCTATGCCAGGTTGCCCTACGACACGATCAGGGACTTCGAGCGCGTCTCATTGATCGCGTGTGCG
This sequence comes from uncultured Streptomyces sp., assembly GCA_964510405.1. GTDB lineage: Bacteria > Pseudomonadota > Gammaproteobacteria > Burkholderiales > SG8-41 > PALSA-1004. Next base: position 2,117 of record CAZEAX010000232.1, read on the forward strand.
CCGAATCTCCTGGTCGTAATCCAGTCCGTCCCGGTCGCCTCGGTGCAGGAGCTGATAGCGTTTGCCAGGGCCAAACCGAATTACCTCAACTATGCGTCCTCCGGCGTGGGAACGACGAGCTATCTGTCGGCGGAAATTTTCAAGGCGATGACGGGAGTCGAGATGGTACACGTGCCGTATAAAGGCGCGGGCGATTCGACGGCCGCAGTCATCGCGGGCCAGGTGCATCTCATATTTTCCACGCCCAACGCGCTCATGCCGCAGGTAAAGGCGGGGCGCCTGCGCGCACTCGGGGTCACGTCGGCCCGCCGCCTGCCGGTCATTCCGGAGGTGCCGAGCATTGCAGAAGCCGGCCTTGCGGGTTACGAGGTCAACAACTGCTACGGTATTCTCGTTCCCGCCAAGACGCCGGACGTCATCGTGCGCAAGCTGAACGCAGACATTGTAAGAATACTGCGGCAGCCGGAAATGAAGCCGCTTCTGGAGAGTCTCGGCTTTGATGTGCTCGGCACGACGCCCGAACAGTTCACCGCATTTGCGCGAAGCGACATGGCCAAGTGGGCGAGGGACCTGAAGGCGGCAGGAATCAAACCGCAGTGATCGGGAAACTCTCATGACTGACAAACTACTCGACATCGACAGCGAAGAAACGGTTCGATTGAGCGTGAGCGAAGCCCAGGCGCTGGGAGAAAAGGCGCTGCGCAAACTCGGCTTCACGCCCGAGGAGGCAGCCATCGTCACCACGCACCTGGTGGACGCCTCGACGTGGGGCTACGAGTTCGCCGGGTTGCCGCGCATTCTGGTCATCGCTGAAAGACCGGAGTTGAAAAAGCCGCGCACGCCCCTGTCGATAATCAGGGAGACTCCGGTTTCGGCGATGCTGGATGGCGGCAACCATGTGGGTTACATCAATATCCTGCGCGCCGCGGAAATTGCCATCGAAAAAGTGCGCAAGTCCGGCGTCGCCGTCATCGGCGTGAGAAACAGCTGGTTCAGCGGCCGCAACGCCTATTACATGGAAAAAATCGCCCGCGCGGGATTCGCTGCAATCTACACTGCGAGCAGCACTCCCACGGTGGTGCCGCCCGGCGCCAGACGCAAGGTCCTGGGGACCAATCCCATGACCATCGCCCTGCCGGGAAAGACGAACCCGTTCATTTTCGACATGGGTACGGCTGCCGTGATGTCGGGCGAAATATTGATGAAAGCTTTTCTGGGCGAGGAGTTCCCGGAAGTCGTCGGGATCGACAAGCATGGAACGCCGACGCGCGTTGCCCGCGACCTCGTGGATGGCGGTGTTTTTCCGTTCGGCGGGCATCGGGGCTACGGCCTGTCCATCGCCATCCAGGCGCTCGGTCTGATGGCCGGTGCACGACTGCGCAACGGTGACGTCTGCGATTTCGCACACCTCTTCATTGCGTTCGATCCCGAACTTTTCATGCCGACCGGGCAGTTCACGTCGGAGCTGGAAGAGTTGCTGATGAGGATAAAGAGCCTGCCCCGGCAACCGGGCGTCTCCGAGATTCGCATTCCCTCCGAGCGCGGCTTCCGCGAGCGGGAGATCCGCCGCAAGCAAGGCATCCTTGTGAATAAACTGGTCGTCGAGCGTTTGCGGCAGATGTCGTGAGAGGCGGCTGGCCCCGTTGGCGCAGCAAGAAAGACGCCTGCGGTTCGTGGGCGGCAGTTTTGCCGGCGACCTGCTCGCGTTACGCGGCCCCGCAGATCAAGGCGATCGAGGAAGGGCTGCGGTCGATCAGCGGAGAGACCGCGCTCAGGCGTTAGTCAACTCATGTGGCCTGATTGAATCCATTGCGCGGCGGGCGATTGCATCGGGGCAATGTGCGATGTCGGCCATCCCCGACCGGTTGTCGTTACATTTCGTTTTGACGATTGATCGTCTCCTGCAGCGTTTGGGCGTCCATAGTCATTCCTTTGTCATGAAACTGCAAGTCTGCCGTCCTCTGCGTAACGGGACGCCACGGTCGTGCAGACAGCCGGCAGTACGGCTACCGGTCGGCAGCAATAATACCTTTGGCATATATACGTTGAAACGCGGGAAGGGCACAGTTCACCGTGTCGCGTATCTACGCCCAATAAGGAAGCCACATGACCAGCTTCGCACAAAAACCTTCGATCAACGCGGATTCATCGCAGGTTTCTCCGGCAATGCCGCTGGCCAAAAGTACCAGGGTTGCGATTGCTGTTGTGTTGGCGGTTGCTTTCGTTTGCGCCGTGCTGGCGATTGAAATTGAGCTTTTGGACTCCGGCACATTGGTTGTCGTAATGCCCGAATAGTGCGCCGGCAAGGCGGTCGAGCACGGCCGCGAATGTCGCTTATTGAGAACCGGTGACCGTCTGCTACGGGGGACGCGCCGGTACATGTATATTCCGCGACAAACAGTCACAAGGCATCCTCTTAAAGGCCGGCAGATCCGTTCTCCACCGGCGTGATTTGGCATAATGAGCCTCTATCCCGGCTCAATAGCGCTGCGCGCCGACAAGGTGATCGAGTAAGATCGCGATTGTCCGAATTGCACCCAGAGGAGAACTTGCAATGAGCATCAAAGGTCGCAGAGTCGTCACCGGTTTCAACAAAGACGGAAAAAGCTGCATCAAGTGGGACAGCGAGATCGCGCCCGTCAACCTGCGGCCTGGTTTCGACAATATCCCGATGTGGGCGACGCGCAAACTGCCTGCCGAGACGACGGAGGAAGATCCGAACACATGGGACCTTGGCACAAGCCTTGCCGGGGGCTCCGTATTCCGCTACGGCCGCTACGAGCCCAACAACATTGCGCGCTGGCACAAGACCGACTCGATTGATTATGCAATCTGCCTGTCCGGAGAAATGTGGATGGAAATGGAGGACGGGGAGGTGCATCTGAAGCCCGGCGATGTGGTCATCCAGCGTGGAACGCTGCACAACTGGAACAACCGTGGAACGAAGCCCTGTGTGATGGCGTTTGTTCTGGTCGCAACCGAAGGCGCGAAGACGACGGGCTGGAACGAGCCGCACTGACCAAGAGTGCCTAACACGATGAACATGCGTGCGTTGCCGCCGGCATTAGCTACGGCAACGCGCCCGGTGAACGCAACAATCAATGCATTGCGCTGGTCCGACTCCTTTCAGACTGCTTGGGTTTATGCATATTTCGCGCCTTCGGAACCTCCAGCTCGCATTGAGTTTTTTCGTTCTGACGTTCGGCACTTCAACGATGGCGCAGGTCATTCCAGTCAGCCCTCTCACGCCGGACGGAGCGGCGCCTGCCGAGCCCACCCCGACTTTTCTCTGGACCAGCCCGAAGGCGAAGGCGGTGCTGATCTTCATCCCGGGCGGAGAGGGGCGCTTGCGACTGACGCCCGGGCGACAGAGCCTGGGCGGGTTTTACGGCGGCGTCCTCAAGCCTTTGAGTGATCCGGCGCTCACTTCCGCCCTGTTTAGTGTTGTGGTGTTCGATAGTCCGGTGAGCTTGCCGGCGGGGACTCTCTATCCCTCATCGCGCGCTTCAGCGGATCATCTGATGCGTATAGACAGCGTGGTGCGGTACTACAAAAATAAATTCAATTTGCCGGTCTGGCTCATGGGCCACAGCAACGGCGTGGCCAGTATTGTGGAATATTTCAAAAAACTTCAGGACGCCCGGGAGGAAGGCATTATCGAAGGGGTGGTTTACAGCTCGGCCCGCATGGGCGCTTTTTTCCGATCGGGCACGCGGGTGCCTGTTTTGTTTCTGGCTCACGAACAGGACGGCTGCCCGAAATCGACGGTATACAATTCAAGGTCTCACTACCAAGAGCTTGGGGAGCAGGGCAATACCCAGTTGGAATATGTCTTGATTCGTGGGGGCCAGGCCGAAGGAGACCCGTGCACTTCCGGCTTTCACATGTTCAATGGCGCTTACGAGCAGGCGTACCGCGCCATCGATGCTTTTGCATCACCGCGTTTAATGCGCCCTGCGGCCCCTGCGGCGGTCAATTGATCACGCGAATGGTCGCTTTCAGAAAACGCGACCGACTGTAAAGAACAAGAGAGGAGATGCCGCGGTTTTAGTTAAGCATCTCGATGCTGGCGAATCAAAACCGTGGTCTGCCTCTTAAAATAACAAGCAAATGCTTTGAAGACATACGACTGTCCGCCGTGGGCCGGAACCGGCCGCCCAAAGCGGACATGTGCGTGGTCAGCAGTTGACTCTTAGCGGTGCCCTTCGTGCCGGACGTCGCCCCCGTGCTCGTGTCCGTGATGGTCCCGCTCCATGTGCTCGCGTTCCCACGGACGACCGCCGCCCCGGTGATAGCCGGTGCGACCGCCCCATTGGCCGTACCAGCAGCCAGCGCAGTAGTTAGGCGAGTAGTAGTACGGATCGCGCGCGTCAACTACTATGCCCGGGATGCCGATCTCGACGTTCACGGCAGCATCGGCGTAATTGCTGATTGCACCCAGCGACAGCGTGGTGGCAGTCACGAGCAGGAGCTTGTGCAAGGTGCGTTGTAGCTTGGTCATTTTCATGTCCTTCGGGTAATGTTCGATTGTTGTAAATCGCGCTCGACAATGTCGACCGGCGGATGGGTGCGATACGTTGCGCCCACGAACATTGTTATCCACTTCAGAAAAACGATCTGTTCCCCAACGTACATATGATTTAGAACGATCCGCATTCAAAACTGGTTGGGTTATCGCACTATTGTGGTTATGGTGCGCGGTTTGAGAGATCGGCTGCAGAGGCGGGAGTATTGTGCTTATGTTCGCCAACGCACGGACTTCGCACGTTTGGCAGCTGAACATGAGGGATCACGCTAACATCGGGTGACCGCGTCTCCGGAATTCGACGCACGACAACTCATGCCAAAGATCATTTGCGCCGGGCTCATGTACTTTGCGCTCGTGCTTGGGACTGGCATCGTTCTTGGCGCCTTCCGCATCCCGCTGCTCGTTCCACGCATCGGGGAACGGTGGGCGGAACTGGCTGAAATGCCCATCATGGCAGCCGCAATCTACTTTTCTGCAGGGTACGTGTTGCGGCGCTTCCCCGAATCCAATGTCTCTGGCCAATCTTTGGTAGTCGGGTTATTTGCATTGACTCTTGCGGTGTGCGCGGAATTGGGGCTTGCGGTTGTCCTGCAGAGCCGAACTCTTTCCGAATATCTAGGCAGCCGGGATAAGGTCTCCGGCTCCGTTTACTTCGTTATGCTTGTAGCGTTCGCTCTCATGCCGAGACTTCGTCAACTGAACCATGAGTAAGTTGAATGAAACGGCGGCAGACTCTTTACTTGCCGCCTGGTTGTTTTTGTCCATTGATGTAGATCGCCACAACAGCGCCATTGGGATCGTACTCGATACCGTCGGTAAATTTACCATCGACAAAACTCCCCTCGGAACGCCCCCCGTTCGCCCACGTATATGTACCTTTGCCCGATTGATTCCCATTCGCCCAATTACCTTCGTAGCGATCACCGTTTGCCCACGTAAGGGTGCCGTTTCCCGATCGTGTTCCGGCCACCCAATTGCCATCGTAGCGATTGCCGTTCGCGTAGGTATTGTTGCCTTTGCCGTCGTATCTACCTTTGACCATGTTCCCTTCGTAGCGACTTCCCGCCTTGCCGTCTTTGAA
>CAZEAX010000233.1:0-7686 GCA_964510405.1 uncultured Streptomyces sp.
ACGTGTTCGCCGTGGCGGTCGAGGTGAGCGCATGAGGCTCTTCCCGCGGTCGCTGTTCGCGCGCATGGTGCTCGTGCTGCTCGCCGGCCTCATCGTCGCGCAGCTCCTGAGTTTCGCCGTGCACTGGCAGGAACGCGGCGAGTTCATGACGCGCTCGATGGGCATGCGTTCGGCCGCGCGCATCGCCGATATCGTCAAGCTGCTCGATTCGATCCAGCCCGCCGAGCGCGCGAAAATCGTGAGCGTGTTCAGTTCCCCGCCGCTGCGCATCTCGCTCGACGAGACCGCGCTCGTGCCGCAGATCGGCGATATCGAAAAGGAAGACCAGATCGCGCAGTTCACCGCGGCGCTCAAGCGCACGCTCGGCGGCGACATTCCGCTCGTCGTGCAGGTCAGCGACGCACCGCTGCGGCAGGGCTATGGCAAGGGGCCCGGTATGACGAGCGGGCGCGCCAAAGCAGGCATGGAAGCGGGTGGCGCGGGCCCGGCGGAACAGCCGGCGGGCCCGCGCCGGTTCGGCGCCTCCTTTATAGTGCAGGCGCGCTTAAACGACGGCACGCTGATCACGTTCAATGCGCGTCAGCCGCAGGAGTCCGTCACCTGGCCGTACCATTTGCTGCTGAGCCTCGCCGTCCTGCTTGCGGTGGTGATCGCGGTGACGCTGCTCGCGGTGCGCTGGGTCACTCGGCCGTTGAAGACCCTGGCCGCCGCAGCGCAAAGCCTCGGCGAAGACCTCAACCGTCCGCCGCTCGACGAGCGCGGCCCGCTCGAAGTCAGCCACGCCGCGCGCGCGTTCAATGCGATGCAGAAGAAGCTCGCGAAATTCATCAGCGACCGCACGCGCATATTCGCCGCGATGTCGCACGACCTGAAGACGCCGATCACGCGGCTGCGGTTGCGCGCGGAACTCCTGGACGACGCCGAACTGCGCGGGAAATTCGTCAAGGATCTCGAGGAAATGGAGGCGATGGTGAGCGCCGCGCTCGATTTCATGCGCGGCGTCGATCAGCGGGAGCCGGCGCAGCCGGTCGACGTGATGGCGTTGCTCGAAAGCCTGCAGGCGGACGCGCGCGAAATCGGCAGCGATGTCGCCGTCGAAGGCGCGGTGCAAGCGCCCTATCGCGGGCACGCGCAGACTTTGAAGCGCTGCCTGAGCAACGTGATCGACAACGCGGTCAAGTACGGCAAGCGCGCCACGCTCGTCGTCGCCGATACGCCGGCCGAACTCTGCATCGTGGTGCGCGACGAGGGTCCGGGAATTCCCGACGCGGAACTCGAGCGAGTGTTCGAGCCGTTTCACCGCCTCGAATCTTCGCGCAATCGCGCGACCGGCGGCAGCGGCCTGGGACTCACCATCGCGCGCAACATCGCGCGCGCGCACGGCGGCGAGCTCGTGCTGCGCAATCGCGCCGGCGGCGGACTTGAAGCAGTGCTGACGCTGCCGCGCGGCAGCTAAACCGGCCGGACCTTAGTCGAGCTTGACGCCGAGCCGCTTGCCGATCGCGCCCCATTTGTCCGCATCGGCCTTGATGACCTGCGCAAACTGATCGGGCGTGTTCGCGAGCGGCTCGTTGCCCTGGGATACGAACGTTTGCCGCACGTCCGGCGTATTGACGATCGCCGCGATTTCCCTCTGCAATTTGTCGACGACGGCGCGCGGCGTTTTGGCCGGCGCCATGAAGCCGTACCACGTCAGCGCTTCGAATCCCGGCACGCCCGCTTCGTCGATGGTCGGCAGATCCGGCATCGCTTCCATCCGCCTGGGTCCGCCGGTCGCTATCAGCTTCAGCCGGCCCGCTTTCCAGTGCGGCATGGTGGTGAACATGTTGGAAAAGGAAAACTGGATTTCGCCGCCGATTTGCGCGGTGATGTACTGCGACACGCCTTTGTACGGCACGTGCGTCATCTTGATGCCGGCCATCGAATTGAAAAGTTCCGCGGCGAGATGCGGCGAACTGCCAGGTCCCGACGAGCCGTAGTTGAGCCTGCCCGCGTTGGCTTTCGCGTAGGCGATGAATTCCCTGACGGTGGCCGCCGGCACCGATGGATGGATCAGCATGGTGAGCGGCGTCGCGATCACTTCGGTCACGGGGGCGAAGTCCTTGATCGGATCGTACGGCAGCGTCGTGAAAAGTTGCGCGCTCTGCGCGTGCGTCGAATAAGCGAGCAGCAGCGTGTAGCCGTCGGGCACCGCTTTCGCGACCATTTCCGTGCCGACGATGCCCGAGGCGGCGGGGCGGTTGTCGACGACCACCGACTGGCCGACGCGATCGGCGAGCCGCAAGCCGATATAACGTGCGGTGTAATCGCTGCCGCCGCCGGGGGCCAGCGGCACGATCACGCGGATCGGGCGGTCGGGATAAACGGTCTGTGCGTGAGCCGCGGCCGGCGCAAGGACGGCCAGCCATGCGAGGGTCAGGCCGGTACGGGTATTCAAGCGGGTCACCATCAGTTCCTCCTAGGCGAGGCGTGATAGTGCACTAAATCGGCGTACGACGACAACCTGCGGAGCAAGTCGTCGCCGCCATGCGCGTCGGCGCGCTATGATTGCGCACGCAGCGGCATTGCCGCTGGCCGCGTCAAAAACTATACTGGCGCAAACGCTAAAAAACCGGCGCCGGTGCGGCGGGTGAACGCCGGCGCGACAAGAACCGAGGAAGGACGGATTGCATGAGAACACCCTGGATCATTTTGATGTGCGGCGCGCTGGCGTGCGCCGATGCGCAGGCCGTCGTGACGCGCATAGCCATCGACACCGTCGATGCGCCGACCTTCGACGCGCGCGATTTCGGCGCCGTCGGCCGTTACGAAAAATTGTCGGGCAAGGCGTTCGGTGAAATCGATCCGGCCGATCCGCTGAACGCGGGCATCACGTACATCCAGGACGCGCCGCGCAACGAGCGCGGGCGCGTCGAATATGTCGTCGACATCAGCATCCTGAAGCCGGTCGAGCCGTCGCGCGGCAACGGCACGCTGCTCTACGACGTGGTGAACCGCGGCGCGCGGCGCGCGTTCGACGTGTTTCACGTCGGCGCCGCCGGCGGCAACAACCCGTCGAAGCTCGCGGACATCGGCGACGCGTTTTTGATGCGCCAGGGTTATACGCTGGTCGTGAGCGGCTGGCAGGCCGACTTGCCCAAGGACGAAGGCGACTTCACCGCTTATTTTCCGTCGGTGCGGCGCGGGGGCGGGCCGCTCGGAAAAACGATCACGGTGGAACTGCTCGTCACCAAGCCGACGTTCACGTTGTCCACCGGCTGGGACAACGGCCGCGCGCTGCTGCCGTACCCGCCGTTCGAGCGCCAGATGGACCGCGCGCGGCTGATCCGCCGCGCGTACGCCGACGCGCCCGACGAAGTGATTCCGCGCGACGAGTGGTCGTTCGGCAGCTGTCCCGACGGCAAGGCCGTGACGCCGAGCAAGACCGACGTGTGCCTGCCCGCGGGTTTTTCACCCGACGCGATTTATTACCTCTCGTATCTGGCGATCGATCCGGTCGTGATGGGACTTGCGTTCGCCGCCACGCGCGACGTCGTGTCGTACCTGCGCTACGACACGAGCAATGCCAATCCGCTGATTGCGCGCGCCGGCCGCGATCCGCAGCCGAACGCGATCCGCCGCGCGATCATGTTCGGGCGCTCGCAAAGCGGGCGCTTCGCGAAAGATTTCGTGTACCAGGGTTTCAACCAGGACGAAGCGAAGCGCATCGTGTTCGACGGCACGATCGAATTGACGGGCGGCGGACGCCTGACCAACGTCAACAGCGAATTTTCGATGCCGGGGCGTTTTTCGACGGCGCTGGTGGGGCACTTCACACCCGGCGACCAGTTTCCGTTCACCTACGAGACGCTGACCGATCCGGTGAGCGGGCGCATCGACGGCCTGCTCGCGCGCTGCCGCGAGCAGGCCGCGTGCCCGAAAATCATGCACTGGGATTCGGGCACCGAGCCGTGGGGGGCGCGCGCGTCGCTCGTGCGCACGGACCCGCTCGGCAAAGCGGACGTGCGCATTCCCGACAACGTGCGTCTCTATTATTTCGCCGGCACCCAGCACGTGCCGGCGGGCGCGGCGGCCGAGGCGGGCATCTGCCAGAACCCGCAGAACCCGAATCAGTACCGCGAGGCAGCGCGCGCGTTGCTCGTCGCGATGAACGAGTGGGTGGCGACCGGCAAGGCGCCGCCCGCCACGCGCTATCCTTCGCTCGCCGACCGCACGCTCGTGCGGCCGCTGCCGCAGCGCGAATTCGGCTTCCCGGAAATTCCCGGCAAGCGCTACACCGGCGAACTCAATCATCTGTTCATCAACGACGACAACGAGCAGCCGCCGCGTCATATCAAGGACAAGCAGTACACGGTGCTCGTGCCAAAAGTCGATCGCGACGGCAACGAGACCGCCGGCGTGCGCTCGGTGGCGCTGCAGGTGCCGCTCGGCACTTACACGGGGTGGAACCTGCGCAAGAAGGGTTACATGGAAGACCGCTCGTGCTATCTGCAGGGCTCGTTCATTCCGTTCGTGCGGTGGCGCGTGGACCGCGGCAACGATCCGCGGCCTACGCTCGAAGAGCGCTACGGCAGCAAGAACAACTACGTGAAGCTGGTCGACGCGGCGGCGCAGCGCCTGCAGCAGGAAGGTTTCCTGCTGCCCGAAGATGCGCAGCGGATTACGCGCGAGGCGCGCGAGCTGTACCTGGGCTTTTAAGGCTCCAATCTGGGCAAATGTCACGGCCGCGCCGTAAGCGTGGCGACAGCTTGTATTGCGAGTTGTAACAACGGTAATCGTTTGTAGCAGTGGTCGACCTGGCGTAAGCCGCGGCGTTTAATTCAGTGCGAGGAGACTGGATTCAGACGAAGGAGATCCGCCATGTTGACGCTACTGCATTATCTGCCGCACATCATATTCGCCGGACTCGGCACGCTGGCGCTGGTCGCGATGTTCAGCGACGACGGTCGCCCGAAACGCGCATATCCCGAGCGCGCGCGCCGCCAGCACTACGTATGGAACGATCACGACACGCGGCGCGATTGACGCGCATGCCGTCGTTTACGCGCTGCGTTCGGCGAGAAATTCCGCGAGCACGCGCGTCGTGTGAGTCGGCGCTTTGCTCCTGACGATATCCCGCGGCGCGCCCGCAGCCATGACGCGGCCGCCGCCGTCCCCGCCTTCGGGCCCCAGATCGATGATCCAGTCGGCGTCCGCCATCACGTCGAGGTTGTGCTCGATGACGACCACCGTGTTGCCGGCATCGACGAGCCGGTGCAGCACGCGAATGAGTTTTTCCACGTCGGCCATGTGCAGGCCGACCGTGGGCTCGTCTAGTACATACATGGTGTGATTTGCCCCCACCCCGGCCCTCCCCCGCATGCGGGGGAGGGGGATGGATTTATGCGCAGCCGCACTAATAATTTCCTCCCCCGCTTGCGGGGGAGGGTTAGGGAGGGGGGCGCGGACTTTGGCAAGCTCGGTGACGAGCTTGATGCGCTGGGCTTCGCCGCCGGAGAGCGTCGGACTTTGCTGGCCCAGCGTCAGGTAACCGAGACCGACGTCCTGCAGCAGGCGCAGCGCATGATTAATCGACACATGCGCGCTGAAAAATTCGACCGCTTCGTCGACGTTCATCGCGAGCACGTCGCCGATCGTCTTGTCCTTGAAGCGCACGGCCAGCGTCTCGGGACTGAAGCGCGCGCCGTTGCACACTTCGCACAGCACTTTGACGTCGGGCAGGAAACTCATCTCGATGCGCTTGATGCCCTGGCCTTCGCAGCCCTCGCAGCGCCCGCCCCTGGTGTTGAACGAGAAGCGGGTTGCGGTATAGCCGCGCATGCGCGCTTCGCTCGAGTCGGCAAAGAGGCGGCGTATCGTGTCCCAGAAGCCGACGTAGGTGGCCGGGCACGAGCGCGGCGTTTTGCCGATCGGCGTCTGGTCGACTTCAAGCACGCGCCCGACCTGTTCCCAACCTTTGATGTCGCGGCAGCCGATAAGAGCCGGCGTTTTCTTTTTATTGTGCTCGCCGACGCGATGAGCGAGATTGGTATAGAGCACGTCGCGCGCCAAAGTCGATTTGCCCGAGCCCGACACGCCGGTGACGACGATCAGGCGGCCGAGCGGCACGCGCACGCTGACGTTCGCCAGGTTATGCAGGCTCGCGCCGGTGATGTCGATCGCGGGCGATTGTTTGCCGACCGGCCGAGACGGATGCAGCGGATGCTTGAGCGGATGCTTGAGAAATCTGCCGGTGATCGACGCCGGATTCTGCATGAGCTCCGCGGCCGTGCCGTGCGCGATCACTTCGCCGCCGCGCTTGCCGGCGCCGGGCCCGAGGTCGATCACGTGCGCCGCGCGCCGTATCGTGTCTTCGTCGTGCTCGACGACGAGCAGCGTGTTGCCCTTGGCCTGCAGTTTTTCGAGCGTGTCGAGCAGGATGCGGTTGTCGCGCGGGTGCAGGCCTATCGTCGGCTCGTCGAGGATGTAGCACACGCCGCGCAGGTTGGAGCCCAGCTGCGAGGCGAGCCGGATGCGCTGCGCTTCGCCGCCGGAAAGTGTGGGCGCCGAGCGGTCGAGCGAGAGGTACGAAAGGCCGACCTGGTTCAGGAAGTCGAGGCGCGATTTCAATTCGGCGACCAGGTCGCGCGCGATTTCGGCTTCGCGGCCCTGCAGCGAAATGTCGCGGAACATCGCCTCCACTTTGCCGACGGCGAGCCCCGTGATGTCGGCGATCGTGCGATTGCGATAGCGCACCGCGAGCGCCTCGCGGTTGAGCCGCTTGCCGTCGCACGCCGGACAGGTCTCGTCGACTTCGAGCCATTCGATCCACGAATCGAGCACGTGGTCTTCAGCACCGGTTTTCGCGCGCTCGTCGTTCCAGTCGACGTCCGTGAGCTTCAAGCCGGTGCCGTAGCATTCGCCGCACCAGCCGTGCTTGGAATTGAACGAGAACAGCCGCGGATCGAGTTCCGGAAAGCTGCGGCCGCACGACGGGCACGCGCGATTGATCGAGAACACCGTCGCGCTCATGCGAGCGAGCGCCGGGTCTTTTTTCGCCATTGCGTGCTCGAGCGCTTCGAGCGGCGCCAGCACGTGCACGACGCCCTCGCCGAGTTCGAGCGCGCGTGCGAGTTCGGCGCGCAGCGCCGCTTCGTTGTCGGCGGCGACGCGCACGTCGGCGACCGGCAGCTCGATGTTGTGCTCGCGGAAGCGGTCGAGCCGCGGCCATTTATCGGTCGGGATGAATTCGCCGTCGACTCGCAGATGCGTGTAACCCTTGCCGCGCGCCCATTTCGCGAGATCGGTGTAATAGCCTTTGCGCGCGACGACGAGCGGCGCGAGCAATCCGATGCGGCTGCCCTTGTAATTCTTCATCACGCGCGCCGCGATCGCTTCCACCGACTGCGGCTCGATCGCGACATCGCACTCGGGGCAGTATTGCGTGCCGAGCTTCACGAACAGCAGGCGCAGGAAATGATAGATCTCGGTCAGCGTCGCCACGGTGCTCTTGCGGCCGCCGCGGCTCGTGCGCTGCTCGATCGCGACCGTCGGTGGGATGCCGAAGATCGCGTCGACGTCGGGCTTCGAGGCGGGCTGCACGAACTGGCGTGCGTACGCATTGAGCGATTCGAGGTAGCGGCGCTGGCCTTCGGCGAACACGATGTCGAACGCGAGCGTGCTCTTGCCGCTTCCGGAAACGCCGGT
>CAZEAX010000234.1:0-7676 GCA_964510405.1 uncultured Streptomyces sp.
TCGGTCACGGGATTTGACTTCGCATAACTCTGCAGGACTGCGGCAGCTATCGCGGCTTGCCTGGCAATCAAGGATTGCGCGTCTGCAATGGTCCTGATTTCTTCCGGCTCGGGATACTTTCCGATTCTCTTCTCGACCGCATACTGCACAAGCACTTCACGGCTGATCAGTTCGTCATTTACCCTGGCCCGCACTTTTGGGTCATTGGGGTCCTGGCCTTTCGATGCAACGGCTTGCAACATTGCCTCAAAGACCAGTATTGAAACAGGCCGGTCATTCACATAAAGCAATACGTCCCCGTTGCTGCCGGTAATCGATTTTGCGGGCGTCGCTACGGGTGCAACGGCCGGCGATTGGCCTGCCGGAATTTTTGCTTCGGTTTCTCGCGCCTTTTTTCTGGCTTCGACATACGAGTCAAGTTCCTCGGTAGTGGGCGGCGTCGATTTCTTTTCCGAGGCCTGCAGGCTGAACCTGATCGGAATTTCAACCCAGTGGTCTGTGGGTATTCCAGATGAAGACTTGGCGGGAACAAACCGCCATTTCCGAACGCCCTCGAGGGCGGCCGCATCAAGTTCAGGCACTCCCGAACTCTGGAATACCATTAATTCTCCAATTGTGCTGTCCGCCAATACGAGCGCTCTTATGAGGACGTTACCTTCCAACCCTTTCGCCCTTGCCGAAGGTGGATATGCGACACCAGAAGCTGAATATTGTGCCGGCTTCGAAACTTCGGCGGTTTGCGGCGATTCGCACGAAGTGCCGGCCCTGCCCGGCGAAAATCGCAAATCCAGATGCGTGAACTTCCTTCTCAGCTCGGGTGCCTGTGGCACAGGGAACGGCTGCGCTTTCAGTAGCGCCCTTTCGACGGCGAGGTCGTAGGACGAATAACCGCTGGATTCAATGATTTTGGAGCCCAGGATGTCGCCATTTGGAAGCAAGGCCACATCCACTCTGAGAGAGATGGTCGCGGAAAAATCGCCGCATGGCAGAACGATGAACCGGATAATCTTTGCGCGTACCGCCTCTATAGCCGATTGCAATCCGTTATCGGCAGTAACAGCGGCAGGAGCATCGTCCGCGACGCACGTTCCCGCCCATGCAAGCATTAATGCAAGCGCAATGGCTTTCATGCCGCTCCCTTGCAACACGATTTTTATTAGCGAGACCGCCCCCCCCTACCAAGGCTAGCGGACAGTCAAACTTCCCGCAAGCGAACGTTAAACGCCGGCGCTCAGGCGCGCCGAGCGAGCGCAGCGAACGAGGCCCGCCGGAAAGAAGTGACGGCCGGGGCGTTGGGCTGGAGCGCGACGTCGGTTGGAACTCTAAATATGCGGAAAACCGGTGCGGTTGCCGGTAAAACACAATTCCTCTTTAAACTGTTTTCCAATCGAAATTCGACGCTATTTTTCGATTTTCCATACCCGATACGGCAGTGCAGGAACGTTCGAGCGTAGCTCGAAAACAATTTTCCCATCTGCCGTCACTTCAGACGCAACAGGAAACGATCCTGTTATTTTTTTGTCGCCCAAGCCGCCCCAGGCAATCAACGTATTGCCATTCTCGAGCCTTTGCACGCCGCCGCAGCAGTCCCGGTAGCGGAAATCCTCGGGTGCAGAATGGCTCCAAACCAGCATTGCGGTTCTACGGTCAAGGTCGAATTTGTATTCAACCGCTCTCGATCTCTGATCGGGCCTGCCGTTCCCATTGTCGTACATCAGCATATTTCCGTTTGGCAGTATCTTCGCCGAATGCTGAAATGAGAATCCGTTCAGCGGATCATTTAGAAATTTGAAATCCTGATGTTGCGCGGCGTAGCCGCCGAATATCCACGCCACATTGCCGCCCGGATAGTTCACCTTGAACACCTCGCTCGCGTGTCTTGCCGAGACGATGATTCCGCCATCACGGTCCCACGCCAGGCTGTTGGCATGCAAATAATCCACCCAATGCATGTGCACGCATTTTTGGCGTCCCATAATTGGCACGCATATTGGGTCGCCGCTCGCCCCGAGGCTGGTCAATATGGACGTCCGCACCAGTTTCACGTAATTCGCAACTTCCGATATAAAGCCCTTTTTGCGCGGCGGTTCTTTGACGTCTGCGACCGGATGATCGGCACTGCTCCATTCCCACACGACCTCATCGCGCGAATTCACCCTGCGCAACACAAGATCCAGCGCCTTTCCCGAGATCCACACATGCTGCTTTACGCGCGGAACGTAGAACATATATATGCGGTCGCCGTTGTCTGCAAACAGGACGTCGTGCGAATCCAGCCATTTCATTGAAAAGCAATGTTCAACCTTGCGATTCGCACCAAGAACACAGGATTCGGCTATCGAGGTTCCCGTTTTGTCGATATGCGTGTCGAAAAACCACTCTTTGCCGTTGTGGTCCCGGTAATCGCGCAATCTATGAATGGCGCGGGGCGGGGAATCATAAGGATCGGTGCAGAAAATCCGTTCGATATTCCCGTCAGCATGAACTCTCACCAGGCAATTGACGAATTTGTCGGCGGCTTTATCGACCTGGGTGGTCAGATACTCATCTCGCTGCAGCGGACTTTTTATTGAAACAGCGAGAGAATTCTCTGCAGGGCGAGGTGCAGGAATGTCCGCGGCGATACCGGGCTCAAAGAGGCCGGCCAGAATGGCCAGGAATACGAATCGCATATTGCCGATTCGCGAGTATGAGTCCAGCTCGACGCGCTTGCCTATGCGGTCTAGTATGCTCATAGCATAGTATCAACCTCCCCGCTCCAAATGGTATTCAAAAGAGCTTACGGCATGCTTACGCCAAGGCCTTTCTTGAATGAAAATGCGCGAATATAAGCCGACATTTACCAATGCGAACACCGGCGACTTGATTAACGCCGATATCAACGGCGCTCGCGAGTTGCGTTTGCTGGCAACATGTCGGGATACCATCAAAAACGTCGATATATAGCCGACGTGAACTGTTCGCGACTGATACCAGACTCTAAATTTCATCGGCCTGGTTTCGGGACTCGGGTGCTGCGATGCAATAAAACACCCCGTGCATCCGCTACAAAATTTTAGATGGGTCATAGCGGATTTGCATTGCGCGCAACGACAGATTTAGCGTTGTGAGCATGCGCTCTTGAACTCCGGAGCTTGCCAGGCGTCTGTGACTTGGCACGGTAATTGCGACTCTTGTCACACCTGGACCGCAGATCCGGACAAGAGGAAATAAATACCATGCGTAAACAACAGGGCTTCACCCTGATCGAAATCGCCATCGTGCTGGTCATTATCGGCCTGCTGCTCGGCGGCGTATTGAAGGGGCAGGAACTGATCAATGCCGCGCGCGTGCGCAACATTGCCGCACAGTTGGACGGCGTCAAGATCGCCTATCTCGGATTCCAGGATCGCTACCGCCAGTACCCCGGCGACGTGACCGATGCGTTTGCTGCAGCCAATATCCCCGGCGCAGGCGCGACGGGCGGCTGCGGAACCGCCGGCACTCTGGGTTGCAACAACGGCAAGATCGATCCGCAGGAAAATCTGGTGGTATGGAACAACCTGTCGCATTCCGGTTTCATCAGCGGCTCATATAACGGCATCATGGGGACCACGGCGGGCGCGTTTGTAGCCGCCACGTCCGCGACGTCGCCGGCGAATCCGTATGGCGGTTTTCCAGTGCTGGTAAATGATACCGACTACGGCGATATTACCTCCACGACGCCGGCATCGGTTCTTAATGTCAAAACCGGCGGCCTCATGCCGATCGCAGTGGTGGTTGAGGTCGATCGCAAAGTCGACGACGGCGCTGCCGGAACGGGTTCGTTCCGTACTGCGATTACCTACGGCGGCCAGGACCCCACCTGCATCACAGGCACGAATGGCAGCGTCACCCTCGGATATGCGAATATCGACATCAAGTCGTGCAATGGCGTTGCGATCCAGTAAACCGGCGCAATGACGAAGTCTCAATTAATCGCGGGTATCGCGCGACGCCATCCACTTATCGACGCGAAGGATGCCGGGATTGCCGTTAAGACAATGCTCGATGTCATGGCAGTCCACCTTACAGAAGGCCAGCGCATAGAAATTCGCGGGTTCGGTAGTTTTGAACTGAATTACCGTCCATCGCGCATCGGCCGCAATCCGAAAACCGGCAAGACAGTTGACGTTCCGGGGAAATACGCTCCGCACTTCAAGTCAGCCAAGGAACTACGCGAGCGGATTGCAGGCAAATAGACCGATAGCCGGGATTTTTACGGCCATTCAGCGCGAAATTCAAATGTAACGGCGACCGGCGGCGGCTGGCCCGTTACCCGGCGTTCGTCGACGAACGCGCGCAACCAGCAGCGTTCGGCTGCCTTACTTCAACCCGTAGCGGGCAAATATCCTCCGGCCCTTGATGCCGACGGCAAAGGCGACAAACGCATCCGCTGCCGGCGGCGCCGTCTTCGATGCGCCGATTCCGTAGATTGCGGAAACATTGATCAGTTCGGGAAAACGCTCGAAAGTTGCGCCTTGCAGAACGCGTGCGGTGGCGACCGCGTTGCTGCAATAGCTTACGAATACGTCCGCCTGATGTCGCCGCAAAATTTCCGGAAACGGCAATGCACTCTCCGGCCGCACGGGACGGGGGCCGAGAAGCCTGATCGCCTTTGCGTCGAGGGCCGCATATGCGCCGGGATGGATCTTTTCGAGGTTTCTAAACAGCTCCCACGCGTAGTCGCCCGCGGGGTCAGACTTTGGGGTCGACGTGCCGAGCTTGATCGCGGGATCCATCATGATCTCGACGAGCTTGTCCGGCACCAGCTTGATTCCGGGTGCGGCTATCAGGCAAAACTCATTGCGCGCCAGAATCTCACTGGTGCGCAGCTTGCCGCTTTTCACGAGGGCTTGCGTATCGTCCATTGCCGCCGACACAAAGACATCCGCGCTTTTTCCACGCTCAATCTGCTGGCGAAGGTCTTGCGACCGCCCAACGGTGATATTCGCGTGGACGCCGCTCGCCTTCTCGTATTCGCCCGCAATCGTCGGCATCACCTCCCGCAGGCTGCCGGCAACAAAAACGCGCAGGTCCGCGGCCATGCCCGCGGATGAACCGATCGATACCGCCATCAGCAAAAGCGCGGTCGAAAAGGAGAGCCGTTTGACAACTTCAAACATTGGTATGCCCGGTGAAAATAAATTGCGCGCG
Organism: uncultured Streptomyces sp.; assembly: GCA_964510405.1. Classification (GTDB taxonomy): domain Bacteria; phylum Pseudomonadota; class Gammaproteobacteria; order Burkholderiales; family SG8-41; genus PALSA-1004. Next base: position 5,176 of record CAZEAX010000234.1, read on the forward strand.
AAGTCCAATCAACGTGTTTTCGAATTTTATCAGGAATTCGGACATTGCCTGAGCGACCGCTGCCAGCCCGCAGAATGGTGATTGTCATTGGTCCCGTCCCGCGATAGTTCATATTGAAGCTTCAGAGCGAATGCCTCCAGCCATCGGCCGGGGAATGGCGGTGCGTCAAGCCTGATCCCGCGGGTGCGGTGATATAGTCGCACGATGACTATCGCGAGCATGAAATGGATCGCTTCAGCCGCTTTATTGGCGCAGTTGCAGGGCTGCGGCGGCGGTGCGCAGCCGGCGCCATTCGACGCGGTGAATTCCAGCGACGATGATCCGGTGACGATGGTCTGCGATAAGGTCTTCTACATCGTGTCGCTCAACGATGACGACGACGATCGCGATCACGTTGAGGATTTAAAGCGCACGACGCCGCCGCCCAAGGAAGAAGACAATCTGCGGCCCCTGCTGTTCCATGTCTCCGGTGCGGTGTCCGTGAAGGTCTTCAGCCCGACGGATATCCCCAAAGGCGCTCCGGCCTCACAGGTGCGTTCCTGGGACGGGGCGAAAACCGCGCCGTTCGTATATGGCGCAGCGCTGCCGACTTCGGACGCGTCGCCGCTCAAAATATTTCACGAGGGCATCAAAAAAACAAAAATCGATCAGCTCGGATTCGAATATGAATACTACAAAGACGCGAACGGCACGGAGAAGCTGTGCGCGGGATCGGCGCTCTTCAGCGTCATCAAAGTGGACTTCCATGGCAAGCCGAAGCACGGGCTTACCGACATGCAGAAGCTGCTTGCGCTTGCCACGCTTGACGTGACCGCCACGGTCGATCCGGCGATCGCCAAACCCAGGTACGAATGGAATTACGACGCCACCGCAAGCGGCGCCCTCAAGCCTGCCGACAAGATCGCGTCGGCATTCACCGCCACCAAGGTTTACACCGGCGTTGCGGCAAGGGACAAGAGCCATGTCCGGTTTAAAGTCGCCGACACGCGGCAGCCGGGCGCGCCCATAGCGCTGCGGGAAATTCTGAATATCACCGCCCCGCGTTCGGTCGGCGCCATCGTCACCCCGCTTGCAAATGACAGCGCGTCGAGCACGCAAGGCATCGCAAATATGCAGGCCGCCGACGCCACCACGTTCTCGCTTTATCACTGGCCCATAGCCTACACCATCAAAGATCAATTCCAGGACGAGATGAAGGAAACCGAGTTTGCCAATACGGCCGTGGTGATTCGCGAGGACATTCAATTCAAAAGCGGGATCGCAAAACTGGAGCAATGGTCCCAAAAAAACGCGACCGTCAGTCCGAAGTGGGAGGACCCACTTTCCAAAAAATTTCCCAAAGGAACGTTCATCGACACAATGTCGGCGGACGGTCTCCCGTTCGGGACCGTCATGGACCTCCGGGGCGGGCGGATCGTGTCGCTCACGCAACCCGTGGGAACACAAATTCTCTCCCTGGATCACCACGTCTGGCACGTGAGTGTCAGCAAATCGCCCGACGACAAGGACCTCGATAAGACCGTCACGGACAATCAGCTCGACGTCAAGGTCACCGACTTCAAGCACGATTCGGCAAAAAACTTCGACACCGCCAAGTACCATGCGGTCTATACCATCAAACTGACGCCCTGATGCGCGGCCCGCGATAACCGTTCAGGGTCGGTATTATTTTTCCGCTACTGCGCGGCTGCCGCCCTTTCTGGACACGACACACGCGATCTGTTGCAATACGATAAAACCAATTTCAAATAGAGGAGCTTCCCGAATGACGATCATCGATTGCCAAATCCACGCGTATGAAGCGAACACGCCGAAACGGCCCTGGCACACGGTGCCGAACTGGCCCGCTCACGTCACCGGCGACGAAATGGTGGCGGCGATGGACAAGGTCGGCGTCGACGGCGCGGTCTTCATCTCGCCCTTTGCGATGTACCGCTACGACGCGAGCTACGCGGTGGAAGTGCAAAAAGCTCATCCCGGCCGCTTCGCCCTCGTGAAACCGGTAGACCCCGACAATCCGGCGGTTGCCGATATCGTCGCGGAGTGGAAGAAATCGCCGGGCACGGTCGGCATCCGCATCATGCTGCCGAAAGAAGGCAAGCGCGGCGCCGACGACCCGGGCCTCGATCGCATCCTGCGCGCAGCCGTGAAGTACGACTTTCCCGTCAACATGCTGTGCTGGGGCAATGTGGACGTGGGCACTGCCGTAGTCGATCGCCATCCGGACACGCGATTCATCATCGACCATCTCGCGATCATGCAGCCGCGCACGCCCGATACCCGCGCCGCTCAGCCGTGGGCCGACCTGCCGAAGGTGCTCGACCTCGCCAAGCGCAAGAATGCGGTGATCAAAGTCAGCGGCGCGTGCACGCTGTCGCAAGAGCCGTATCCTTATCCCGATATCTGGGACCCGCTCGCGCGCGTGTTCGACGCGTGGGGATTCGAGCGCTGCCTGTGGGGCACCGACTGGACCCGCGCCTTCGCGGTTGTCAACTACGAAC
>CAZEAX010000235.1:0-7659 GCA_964510405.1 uncultured Streptomyces sp.
CGACGGCAACGGCGTGCTGGTGGTCCCCGACGTGCTTGCGAATGCCGGCGGCGTGACGGTCAGCTATTTCGAGTGGGTGCAGGACATCTCGAGCTTCTTCTGGTCGGAAGACGAAATCAACGGACGGCTCGACAAGTTAATGGTGGATGCATACCGCGCGATATCCGAAGTCGCTGTTCTGCACAAGACGAATTTGCGCACTGCGGCTTATGTCGTCGGCTGCGAACGCATTCTGAATGCACGGCGTCTGCGCGGCCTTTACCCATAATGGCGCAGCGCGCGGCTCATAACGCTATGGTCGCAGCCCGAAATCTTGTCCGCTGGTTCAGAAATCGCGGCGGCTTATCTTCGGGTGACCCGTTTTATGCTTTGGTCATCCGCTCAAAACGAACCTAGTTAATTGAGTCCGAGGTCCGCTTTCGGCTGTGGGCTCAACCGGTCGACGCAACACTTTCCTTTCTTGCAGACAGGGGCTTGAAGCTCAAGGCCTTCCCGCGACGCAGCTCAGCGACGATCGGGGAGACGTCACTGCTTCGCGATGCCCAGATACGGCTTGATCTGTTCTGCCGTTTCGGCGAACAAATCACGGTTCTTCGATTCCCATTCTTCGACCTGGCGATCCGCCTCCTGCGGTGTCACGCGCTGACTCTCTTGCAATTTTGTCAGCAGCGCATCGCGTCGGCCGGCAATCGCGTCCAGATCTTCGTCGGTCAACATGCTCCATTGCTCTTTGATTCTTCCTCGTGCGTCGATCCAGGTGCTCTCTACGATGATCCAGGTCATGGCCGTTCTACTATAACAATTAAATTTGCAGAATTTGCAAAGAAATTATCGCGTTGGTTTTCAGTGCGGTGGCACGACTTTGCTCCTTATCCAGTACCGGCATCGCACTTGCTCAAATGGTGATCGTACGCTATGTGCCTTGCGCGATCCCGACCACCGCCTCGGTATGCATCGCCCGGCCGAAGCAAGGCAAACACACAAAATGGACTCTGTTCGGTGATGTCCGTGCTACTAGCCGCATTGTCATTGCGTCAACCATGCAGGTGCATTCCGGGCACCGCTTGATCTTCGATGGATCTTTGCTCATCAATACATCCTTGGTCACGTCCGAGTTTGAATGGCCTATCCAAATTTCCGGACATACCGCATTCGTTCCTATTTCGATTGCAGGCGATAGATAAACTCGATCAAAGCAAGTATCCGCGCGCGCACGGATGATTCCATTTCGAACGGGGATTCCGCATTTGCTTCAGCTGGCTTGAAAATATAGCCATAACCCCAGATGGGCATCTCTCGTGGTCCGTGGGCGCCGACCTCCCACCGGCCGTCGATCACCTGATAGACCCGTTCCAAGGGGAAAACCCCGTTGTTGTTGTTCGCTAGGACCGTTATGTCAGCCGGACTCTGCGTAAGATATGATTTGTACGGACCGTCGCCCTTGCCTTTTGGCCCATGACAAATGGCGCAGTTCCCGTCATATAGCCGCTTGCCGAAATTCGACGTCGTCTGGGAACAAGTGGCCATGGAAGCGAACGCCATGGCCACGCCGAAAAGTGCTGTACCTATGGTTGAGGCTTTCACGGTGGCATTTCCCCAGAAGTGTTAACGCCGCGCCGGCATTCCGGCCGCGGTCATCTCATTGCGGACAATGCTCGGCACATTCCATTTTACCGGCACACATTACGGCCAATATTAAGCAGCGGGCGGATATGCGGCTTGATCCAGGTCAAAAAATCTCGCTGCGCCAAGCGATTAATGGACATGTAATGGTCGCAATTGCATTGCTTGGCGACAATGCGATTTTGAGTAAGGCCGCGGACGTCTGCTTTGGAGAAACTCGACCGTGCGAGATTGGTCGATAGCGGTCGTTGGCCGATCAAATTACGGGGTATGTGTCCAGCCAACCCTGTGTGTGCCCAAAGGGTGACCGAGACAGGTTGAAAATGAAATTGGCAAGTGCTGCTACTGATTTATCAAGTACCATAAATTATCAAAAGCGCCTCAGGGTCCGGTCGTGACGCGAACCTGCGCGCGCGCGAGATTGGCGCAAATGCGGCGCCGGCGCAGCAGCGGCCACCAGTCGTACAGGAAAATCTCGAGCGGACGCCACAGCGCGACCCAGCCGCCGATCGTCAGGCTCTCCCGCACGACGGTCAGAAACGTGCCGGCCGCCGCCAGTCTTCCCAGCGTATCGGCGATCACCAGGCACGACGCGAGAAAACACAAACCGATGGCGAGGCTGATGCGCCCCTGCCACAACAACCGCGCGAGTTCGCGGCGGACAAGCTCGGCCTCGTAGGCGAAATAATTGTGGATCGCCTCGGTGACCAGGTTCGACGGATCGCCCTCCGGCGGCGGGTGATCGAGATGGATGGCAATCTGAAAGCGGCTGTCGGAGGGAAATTCCAGCGCCCAACTCTTGATGAACTCCTCGGCGTCGAGGTCGAGGTCCTTGTGGTGAAACGGCGTCGGGTCCATCGAATTGAACAATTGCGCGAGCTCGCGCAAATGCAATTCGATGCGGTGATGCGGCACGGCGGCGGACGTCATGGGCGCATTCCACGAGAGCGTTCGGCCCGCCGCACCGGGTGCGTCCTACATGCTGGGAGTCGCTTCGTGCGCATGGGTTTTTTCGAGCCTGCCCTGGCATTCGATGCAACGCACGGCGACCGGATTTGCCAACAGGCGCTTGAACCCGATCTCGTCTCCGCAATCTAGGCACTCGTCGACTTTGCCTTCGGCGAGACGCGCGCGCGTGATCTCGATTTCACGCAATTCGCGCACGTGCCGCTGGATCAACGCATTTTCCATGTCGATCAATTCACTGGCGACCGCTTCGTCGCCCAAATCGTGCACCGAGCCGGCGAGATCGATGTACTTTTCCACGCCGGACTGTACGAGTTCGGCGCGGAGTTCGTCGCGCAACTGGCGGTCGCGCGCGTCGATTGCGGCGGTTACGCTGGCAAGCTGGGTTACGGTAAAAGTTTTCATTGCGGTCTTCCTTAGTCGTCATTGCAGTTCAAATCACGAAACGGCTTGCGCCGCCTTATACATAGCCGAGCCACGTCCAGTACGTCGCGCCCATCGCCAGCACGAGCAGATAACCGACCACCGTGATCACGATGCCGGTGCGCACGAAGTCGCGCGCATCGAACGTATCGGTGCCGTAGGCGACCATGTTCTGCGGCGCGTTCACCGGCAGGATGAAACCGAAGCTCACCACGAATTGCAGCACCATGGTCATGCCGATCACGTTGATGCCCGGCGTGTGCACCTGCTGGAGCACGCTGATGACGATCGGGATCATCGCCGACGCCAGCGCCGTGGCGCTGGCGAAACCGAGATGCACCACGATCAGGAAGGCCGACATCACCGCGAGAATTCCGAAGGCCGACATAGACTGCAGCCCGAGATTCACCACGATCAGGTTGGCAAGCCAGCCCGCGGCCTTGGTTTGCAGCAGGGCCGTACCGAGGCTGATGCCGATACCGAAGAGAATCACGGTCCCCCAGGGAATTTTGTTCTGCACGTCTTTCCAGTTCATGATCCCGATCACGGGCAGGAACATGATCGCGATCGCGGTGATCGTGGTCGTCGACGTGTCGAACTTGTGCAGCACCTGCTCCGTGGCCCAGAAGCCGAGCAGTACGAGCGAGATCACCATCAGCTTGATCTCGGAGCCCTTCATCGGACCGAGTTCGCCGAGCGCCTTGCCGATCGCTTCCCTGCCGCCCGCCATTTCCTCGGCCTCCGGCGGCATCATGCGCGTCATGATGAAATAAAGCGCGATCGACATGCAGACCGAAAATGGCGCCGCCGCGATGAACCAGTCGAGCCACGTAATGGTGCCCTTCAATATCTTGTCGATAAATCCGACTGCAATCATGTTCTGGGCGGCGGCGGTCTTGATGCCGACGTTCCAGATGCTGACGGTTTGCGCCGCGGTGATCATCAGCAGTCCGGCAAACCGGCTTTTCTGGCCGGCCCCGAATGCGAGAATGATCCCCAGGATGATGGGCGCAACACACGCAAAACGCGCGGTCGCGCTCGGCACGAAAAACGCGAGCACGAAGCCGACCAGGATGCCGCCGATCACCACGCGCCGCGTGCTGGCGCCGACCTTGGACAGAATCCACAGCGCAATGCGTTTATCGAGGCCGGTCACCGTCATCGCCGCGGCGATGAACAGCGCCGCCGCCACCAGCGCGAGCGCGGTATTGGCGAATCCGCCCAACGCCAGTGTCAGAGCGGCCGTGGTGCCGAGCAACTGGGCCGGTTTGGCGACATCGGGCGCCATGCCGAGCAGCAACGCCATCAAGGCGGCGATGATGACGGCGCTGATTGCATAATCCACCGCCTCGGTCATCCAGACGATCACGGCGAACAACAGCACGCCGAGCATGTACTGACCCGCAACGGGCAATCCTTCCGCCGGCGGCAAAACCATCACGACGATCAAAGCCGCGGCCGCAACCCACAATCCCCAGCGCTTGCCGAGGGATGCGGGCGCCTGAGCGACGCCGGGCGCTATTCCGGGTGCGACAACAGTCAACGTTTGCATGATGTGCTCCTCTGTCTAGACTTGTCTGGTTCAACTTTGAACCTCCGCATGACGGCGGTCTTGACTTAAATCAAACGAAGCGGTATCCCGTAGGGTGTTAAATAGGTCATCGGGATAGTTATCGATTCGACGGCGGACACGCTCCGCCGAAACTTGCAAAGGAGTCGTCATGTATCAACGAATTCTGGTTCCCGTGGACGGCAGCCACACCTCGACGCTGGGCCTGCAGGAAGCAATCCGCATCGCCATCGACCAGCGCGCGCACCTCAAGCTGGTCAGCGTGGTGGACGAACTCGTCATTGCGCAGAACTTCGAAGGCCTGATCAACGCCGGCGAACTGATCGATGCGTTGCGCGATTCGGGCGAAAAAGCGATCAAGAATGCGCTGGCACTCGTGCACAAGCACGACCTCAAGGTGGAGGCGGCGACGTTCGAAACGGTCGGCGACCGCGTTGCGGACATCATCGTGCGCGAAGCGAAGAAGTGGAAGGCGGACCTGATCGTCATGGGCACGCACGGCCGGCGCGGTTTCAACCGCATGGTGCTGGGCAGCGACGCGGAAGGCGTGCTGCGCAATTCGCCGGTGCCCGTGCTCATGGTCAGGTCGCCCGAAGTCAAGGCACGCAAGAAAAAATAATCCACCCGGCGTTCGCGCCTTGAAAAGGGAAATCAATGGACGACCGGCGTATGAATTTTGACCCTTTCTCGCCCAAGGAAATCGCGGAGAAAGTCGAAACCGTCGGGGTTGCCAAAGCGCACCTGCCGACGCTGCAGACCGTCATGCTCGGCATGGTGGCCGGCGGGTTCATCGGGCTCGGCGCGCTTTACTACACGCTCGTGATCAGCGACGCGCAGCTCTCGTTCGGGGTTGCGCGCGTGCTGGGCGGCGTCGTCTTCTCGCTGGGCCTGATACTCGTCGTCGTGGCCGGCGCCGAATTGTTTACCGGCAACAATCTGCTCGTCATGGCCTGGGCCGACCGCAAAATTACCCTTGCGGAGCTGCTGCGCAACTGGGTACTGGTGTATGTCGCCAATGCTGCAGGCGCGATTGGACTCGCCGTCGTTGTATATCTCTCGCACCACGCCGGCATGAATGGCGGCGCGGTGGGATTGACATATCTGAAAATCGCCGCGGCCAAAACCGCGCTGCCGTTCGGCGAAGCTTTTTTCAAGGGTGTGCTGTGCAATTTGCTGGTGTGCCTCGCCGTCTGGCTCGCGCTGGCCGGGCGCAGCGTAACCGACAAGGTGCTTGCCATCGTGTTCCCGATTTCCGCGTTCGTGGCGGCTGGCTTCGAGCACAGCGTTGCCAACATGTATTTCATTCCGCTCGGCATTTTCCTGGCCGGCGATGCCGCACCGGCCGGCGTCAATCTCGCCACCGTCAATTGGCATGGTTTCGTCGACAACCTGATTCCGGTAACGCTCGGCAATATCGTCGGCGGCAGCGTGCTGGTCGCGCTGGTTTACTACACGATCTACCAGCGCCCCGCGAAAAACTAGATCCACCCCACGCTCCGCTCTCCGCCGGAACCAAAGGTCCATGCGCGCCATGCAACTTGCGGTTCCGGGCGAACCGCTGCAATTCGTGGACCGCAATTGCGGCACACCGGGCCCCGGACAAATCCTGGTGCGTGTTGCGGCGTGCGGCGTCTGCCGCACCGATCTGCACATCGTCGATGGCGAACTGCCTGCACTCGGCCACCCGGTGGTGCCCGGACACGAAATCGTGGGCCGCGTCGCCGCGCTCGGGCCGGGCGTCCAGAATTTTCGTATCGACGAACGCGTCGGCATCCCATGGCTCGGCTGGACGTGCGGGCGTTGCGATTACTGCACAACGGGCCGGGAAAATCTCTGCGACGAAGCGCGGTTCACGGGCTATCAGCTCGATGGCGGATACGCGGAATACGTCGTCGCCGACAGCCGTTATTGTTTCCGGCTGCCCGCCGGCTACAGCGATGCCGAAGCGGCGCCGCTGCTGTGCGCAGGCCTGATCGGCTATCGCGCACTCGTCATGGCCGGTAATGCGCGGCGCATCGGCATCTATGGTTTCGGCGCCGCGGCGCACATCGTCGCGCAAGTGGCGAAATTCCAGGGCCGGCAGATTTACGCTTTCACGCGTCCCGGCGATGTCGAAGCGCAACGATTTGCACGCGAACTGGGCGCTGATTGGGCCGGCGACTCGACGGCCTCGCCACCCGAACTGCTCGACGCCGCAATCCTGTTCGCGCCGGTGGGTTCGCTCGTGCCGGCCGCATTGCGCGCGACCGCGAAAGGCGGCACGGTCGTTTGCGCGGGTATCCACATGAGCGACATCCCGTCCTTTCCTTACGAAATACTGTGGGGCGAGCGGCGGATCGTATCGGTCGCGAATCTCACGCGCAAGGACGCGGTGGAATTTCTGGCACTCGCACCGAAAATCCCGGTAAAGACCACGGTCGAGACGTTCCGGCTCGCGGACGCCAACAACGCGCTCGCGCGGTTGCGCGACGGCAGGATCACCGGCGCAGCAGTGCTGCAAATGGACTAGCGCAACTGATAGTGGAAGCGGCGGTAAAAGTAGCGTTTCGCCAGTTCGACAATCAGGAGATAAGCAACCACCATCAGGCCGAGGATCGAATAAAACTTGGCGGGCGGCGGCACGAACCCGAAATAGGTCCCCACCGGCGTGAACGGAAGCACCGCCGCGAGCGCCACCACTGCCAGCGACGTCGCGACCAGCACCGGGTGCGCGCGGCTCTTGAACGGATTGCCGCGCGTGCGGATGATGAAGATCACGAGCACCTGGGTAGTCAGCGATTCGACGAACCAGCCGGTCTGAAACAGCATCTCGTCGGCCTTCAACACGCTGAGCAGCACGTAAAAAGTCAGAAAATCAAACAGCGAGCTGATGGGGCCGATCACGAGCATGAAATTGCGGATAAAGTTCATGTCGAGCACGCGCGGACTGCGCACCTCCTCGGTGTCGACATTGTCGAGCGGGATCGGGATTTCCGAAATGTCGTACAGGATGTTGTTGAGCAGTATCTGCGTCGGCAGCATCGGCAGAAACGGCAGGAACAGCGATGCGCCCGCCATGCTGAACATGTTGCCGAAGT
>CAZEAX010000236.1:0-7650 GCA_964510405.1 uncultured Streptomyces sp.
CCTACGACGTGAATCGGAATTTCATTTACATGCGCGAGAACTATTGAGCCCGTCAGGTCCAAAGCGGCGGGCTTCTGGATAAGCATTGACAACGAGGGTGCCTTAATTTAGCTTCAATCGGCTTCAGTCGGAGTAAAGCAAATGCGGTGGTTTTCGAAGGGGAAAAAGCAGCCGGGCTGGTTGGCGTTGAGCCTGGACCGGGAGCAAGTCGACCTGGTGCACGTCAAGCGCGCGGCCGGCGGCAGGCCCGAGATCGCCATGTGCGATTCCTATCGCAAAGAAGACACCGATGTCGCGACGCTCACGCGGCTGCGCAAGGAACTCAAGCTCGACAATTATCGCGGAACGACGCTGCTCAAGAGCGCGGAATTTCAGATGCACCAAGTCGATGCGCCAAGCGTGCCGGCCGCCGAAATGAAAACAGCGGTGCGCTGGCGCGTAAAGGACATCATCGATTACCCGCTGGACGGCGCGACGGTGGACGTGCTTGATATTCCGGTCGACGGCAACGCGCCGGCCCGCAATCATTCGGTCTATGCAATAACGGCCCGCAACAGCGCGGTTGAAGCCTGCATCAAACCTTATGCCGAAGCGCAAATCCCGCTGGAGGTGATCGATATTCCCGATCTCGCGCAGCGCAATATTGCGGCGTTGTTCGAACCCGAGGGGCGCGCCGTTGCGATGCTCGGGTTCTATCCTACCGAGGGGATCCTGACCTTCACCAGCGGCGGAGAACTTTATCTCTCGCGGCGTATCGAGATTTCGCTTGCCCAATTGCTGGACGCGGATGCGGAGCGGCGCACCCAGAACTTCGAAAGGATCGCTCTCGAACTGCAGCGCTCCCTCGATCACTTCGACCGCCAGTATCATTACGTGCCGATCGCGAAACTCTTGCTGGCGCCGTTGCCGCAGGAGATCGGTTTGCAGGAATACCTGGCATCCAATATCTACGTGCCGGTCGAAAGCATCGATCTTGGAACGGTACTGGATTTTCCCGCGGTACCGGAATTGAAACACCCGGAGCGCCAGGCGCAGTGCCTGCAGACGATAGGCGCCGCCTTGCGCGACGACAAAAACATGGTCGTCGCATGAGCCAGCAGATCAATTTGTTCAACCCGATCTTTCGCAAGAAAGGTTTCTCGTTTACGTCATCGACTGCGCTGTTGTACGGCGTTGGCATAGCAGTGGCTGCCGGAGCGCTGGGCGCGGTTTACGAGCAATACCAGTTGCGCGAGGCCGGCGTTGTTGCGCAGGCAGTCGAGCAGAGGCACAAAGACACGGTCGCGAGATTTGACAAGCTGACGGCTGATCTGGCGCAGCAAAAACCGAATGCAGAGTTGGCAGCGGATGTCGCGAAGCTGGATATGCAACTCAAAGGCCGTCAGGAAGTCATCGAAGCGTTGAACAGCGGCGCGGTGGGAAACACCGGCGGATTTTCCGAATACATGCGGGCTTTCGCGCGCCAGAGCGTCAACGGGTTGTGGCTGACGGGATTCGATATTGCGCAAGGCGGTAACGAACTCGCGATTCAAGGGCGCACGCTGAACGCCGATCTGGTCGCGACTTATCTCAAGCAGCTAAACCAGGAAAAGCCGCTGCAGGGACGACAATTTTCGGCGTTGCGCATCGGCCAACCGCCAGCCGACGCGGCAGATCAGCCCAAAGGCGAGGCGGAATCCAAAATCGATGCGGGTGTGCAGGGTCAAAAGGACTCGAAAGACCTGCGGACCTTCCCGCCGCGCTACCTCGAATTTTCCATTTCCACCATGGATCTCCCCGACGGTCCGAAACACGCGGCCGACTCAACCCCGACGCCGCTGCTCGGTGCAATCGATCCGAATGCCGCGCAAAGCATGAAAAAAATCCTCACCGGGCCGGAGATGCCCAAGTGAAAGCACTCTGGCGCAAATATGCGGTGAAGATTGATGCGTTGCCTGTACGGGAACGCGTCATGGTGTTCATTGCCGCGGTTGTGGTGACACTATTCGTGATCGATGCGCTCTTTATCGAGCCGGCGGCAGCGCACAGAAAAGCGATGATGGCGCAGTCCGCCCAGCAACGGGCCACGCTCTCGACACTGCAGCCGCAGATTCTTGCCTTGGAAAAAAAACTGGCGGACCCGGACGCGGCGAATATGGCGCGGCGCGACGATATCAAGCGCCAGATAGCGGAAGTCGATGCAATCCTCAAAGGAATGCAACAAAGCCTGGTAGCGGCGGAGAACATGAAAGTGTTGCTGCAAGACATGTTGGCGCGCAATCCGCGGCTGCAGCTGGTTGCTTTGCGCACACTGCCGGTTACTCCGTTGGTCGACAAACGCGGCAAGCCGGATGCGGCAGGTGCGACGAACGACAAATCGACGACATCCGAAGGGGCCGTATTCAAGCATGGCGTTCAGATTACTATACAAGGCAGTTATGCGGACCTGCATGATTACCTGGGCCGCCTTGAAAAGATGTCCTGGCGCATGTTCTGGTCGCGGGCGAGCCTGAATGCAGAGAACTATCCGCGCCTCACACTTACCCTCACGATCTACACTTTGAGCCTGGACAAGGCATGGCTGGTGGTATGAGGCGATCATCTATGGTCGCCGCGATGGCAGCAGTGCTGCTGGTGCTCGGCATCGATTGCGGCGCACAAATCCTTAGCGATCCCACCCGTCCGCCGGCAGGCATCAACGCACCTGACGCGGCGGACGGCGCGGCCGCGCGCGGCCCCGTGCTGCAGAGCGTAAAAATCTCGCCAACCGAAAGATCGGCAATCATAGGTGGCGAAATAGTCAAACTCGGCGCAAAGTACGGCGATGCACGGGTAATCAGAATTACCGAGAATGAAGTCGTCTTGCGTTCGGCCACCGGCACCGAGATTCTTCGTATGTATCCAGGCGTGGAGATCAAGCCGGTTGTGCCCGCAGCGCCGACGGTCAAGCCTGTGGCGGGTAAAACCCGCAGACCTGCTGCCAATACCCTAGGGAAACACGGATGAGACATATTGTATTAGTTGCTTTTCTGGCGCTGAGCTTGGTGGCTTGCGAATCGAGGCAGTTCAAGAAGGACGTGGTGCAGGGACAGATCGATTCCGAACTTAAGCAGGCTTCGCAGGCGCGCGCCAAACCCGCGCAACCTGAAGCGGTAAGCCAGGCGCTGCTGCCGCCGATAACGGTCGAAATGCCAAAGACCATGGCAGTCGTCGAGCCGCGCTTCGACCTCGTGGTCAACAATGCGCCGGCGAACCAGGTGTTCATGGCGCTGGTGTCCGGTACACGTTACAGCATGCTGGTCCATCCCGACATCACGGAAACGATCTCGGTCAACCTCAAAAACGTGACGATGACCGAGGCGCTGGAATCGATCCGCGAAATCTACGGTTACGAATACAAGACTCAAGGCACACGCATCTATGTCCAGCCGGTAACGATACAGATGCGCCTCTTCCAGGTGAATTATCTCGCCGGGCGGCGTATCGGCCGCGCTGACGTGCGCGTGACATCGGGTTCGATTCAGACCCCGCCGTCCAACGCCCCCCAGTTGCCCATGGGGACGGGCGCGGTCGCGACGGCACCCGTCGCGTCCGGCACCTCCATGCCGCAATCAATCGAGAGCAGCCGCGTGACGACCACGTCGGACAACGATTTTTGGGTCGATCTCGATGGCGCTCTGCGCACTATTCTCGGTATCGACGGCTGCCGTAACGTCAATAACAACACGGGAGCGGCGCCCGGTGCGGCTCCAACTCCCGGCCAGAGCGCGGCGCCGAGCGGACGCTGCGATAGCACGCGCAGCGTGGTCGTCAATTCGCAGGCGGGGGTAGTAATGGTGCGCGCGATGCCGGCCGAATTGCGCACGGTGGAGCAGTATCTGAATGCGATGTCGATCATAGTCGAGCGTCAGGTCATGCTGGAAGCCAAGATCATCGACGTTTCCCTCAGCGATCAATACTCTACCGGCATTAACTGGGCTGCATTCAAAGGGAATTTCGCCGGTGGTGTCGTGCAACCCGGAACCACCCTTACCAACAGTGGAGGAGTGCAGGCATTTACCGCGACCGCGCCGGACGGCACGCCGCTGCAAAATTCGACTATCACCGCTTTCCCCGGCACGGTTGCCGCCCTGGCCTCCGGTTCGAACGTGCCGGCATCCGTATTCGGGCTTGCTTTCCAGTCCAGCACTTTCGCTTCATTGCTCAACTTTCTGGAGTCGCAAGGCACGGTGCATGTGCTGTCGAGTCCGCGCATTGCAACACTCAATAACCAAAAGGCGGTGATCAAGGTCGGCACCGATGAATTCTTCGTTACCAACATCACCACGACGACGACGACTTCAGGCGTCGGGGCGGCCACCGTATCGCCCACGATCACGACGCAGCCGTTTTTTTCCGGGATTGCGCTCGACGTCACGCCGCAAATTTCGGATGAGGATGAAATCACGCTCCATATCCACCCGTCAGTGAGCCTGGTTACCGACAAGACCAAGACCATCAATCTCGGCACTCTGGGAGTCTTTACGCTGCCGCTGGCCTCCAGCAACATCAACGAAAGCGACACCATCGTGCGCGTGCAGAACGGCACCATCGCCGCGATTGGCGGACTGATGAAGCAGCAGCAGCTCAATGCGAATTCCGGATTGCCCGGCACCACCGACTCGGGGTTTCTGGGCAACGTTTTTGGCAGCCGTAACCGGCAGCTCAACAAAAGCGAACTGGTGATACTTCTTAAGGTCACAGTGATCAAGGGCGACGCGCTATGGCAGCAGCAGGCGCAGGAGGTCAACGAGCGCATGCAGAACCTGCGGCGTCCGGATCCCTCGCAGGGAAAACCCCCCGCCCAGGGCAAGTGACGGGACTCCATGTATCTTGCCCACTTCGGACTGCAGGAGCTGCCGTTCGGCATCACGCCCGATACCAGTTTTGCGTACGCCTGCGCGAGCCATCAGGAAGCGCTCAACACGCTGCTCGTCGCGGTCAAAAACGGCGAAGGGTTTATCAAGATCACCGGTGAAGTCGGCACCGGCAAAACGCTTTTGTGCCGCAAATTTCTGGCGACTCTCGACGATAGTTACGTATCCGCTTACATTCCCAATCCTTATCTCGAGCCGCGCACGCTGCTGCTGGCCCTTGCGGAAGAACTGGGCGTTACCCTTGGGAAGGAAGACGACCAGCACCACTTGATCAAAGGGCTCTCGGAGGCTCTGCTCGGGTTTGCGGGGCAGGGAAAATCGGTGGTGCTGTGTCTCGACGAAGCGCAGGCGATGCCGATCGAAACTCTCGAAGCCTTGCGGCTGCTGACCAATCTTGAGACGGAAAAGCGCAAGCTGCTGCAAGTTGTGCTGTTCGGGCAGCCCGAACTCGATGACAAGCTAGCGGAAGACTCGGTGCGCCAGTTGCGGCAACGAATCACGTTTCAGTACCGGCTCGGCGAACTGGGGCGTGCAGAGCTCGATTATTATCTTGCGCATCGTCTGCGCGTTGCGGGTTATCGCGGGAACCGGCTGGTTGCGGAACCGGCGGTACGCACACTGCACCGGGCGAGCCGCGGCATTCCGCGCCTCGTAAACGTATTGGCGCATAAGGCGATGCTGCTCGCGTTCGGCGAGGGCGCGCAGCAGGTGACGCAACGGCACGTGCGTGCCGCGGCCAGCGATACGCCGGCGGCACGGCAACTGCGGTGGTGGTGGGTGGGGTTTGCGATGCTGCTCGTCTCGGCGGGGGGCATTGGCTGGATGATTTTCAGGTGAACGGCGGCCGCGCGTGAGCCTCATCAACCAGATGCTGCAGGACCTCGAGAAGCGGCGCGCGTCGGGCGCCGAACGCGGTGCGCTGCCTAATCAGGTCCGAGTATTGCCGCGCGAAGAAGCGCGCAGTATGCCGTGGTGGCTGATCGGCATCGCGGTTGCGGCGGCGTTAATCGCGGCACTTGCATGGCAGTTCAAAACGCGCATGACATCGTCGTCGGAAGCACTGGTCGCGCAAGCGCAAAAAGATTCGCATGCCCCGGCGCTGCCGTTGGTGCCGGGCGGCCCGGCATCGCGTCTCGCCCTGGATTTGGAAAAGGCTCCTCCGCCACTCGCGCGCAAGCCCGCGGTATCGCGACTCCCGACTACCGCGGTGATCGAATCCGGCACTCCGGTGAAAACCGAGGCCAAATCCGCTGAAGTCAGGCCAGATCTGGAACGGCCTGCGGCGCCACTGGCGGCAACCAGGAACGCGTCCGCCACACCCGCGGTTCAGCATGTCGACATCGCGCCAGTCAAATCGGCTGCATCCGCGCGTACCGTCGAGGTGTTGCCGGAGAACAAGGCGCAGGCCGTGCCGGCGAATGCGCAAATCGACAAACGCGTGCAGGTCCTGACGCCGCCGCAGCTGGCGGAAAACGAGTATCGGGAGGCCGCGAATCTTTTGAATCAAGGACGGCTCGCCGAAGCGCAGGAGGGATTCATGCGCGCGCTGCAGCACAACCCGGGGTACACCGGTGCGCGCCAGAGTTTGGCCGGGTTGCTGCTGGAAGCGAAGAAAAGCGGCGAGGCGGAGCAGGTCCTGCAGGATGGCCTCAAGTACAACCCGAATCAGCCCGGGTTGGCCCGGCTGTTGGCAAGCATAATGGTAGGGCGTGGCGACATCGCGGACGCGATCGATATCATGCAGAAAAGCGAAGCCGGTGCACTGAACAATCCTGACTATCTGGCGTTTCTTGGCGGGTTGCTGCAGCGGCAATCGCGGCACCGGGAAGCGGTCGATCACTATCAGGCGGCATTGCGACTGGCACCAGGGTCCGGCGTATGGCTGATGGGATTGGGGATTTCGCTGCAGGCGCTGAACCGCAACATCGAGGCGCAGGATGCTTTTCGCCGTGCGCGGAGCAGCAGCACGTTAAGTCCGGAGTTGCAGGCGTTCGTCGATCAGCGGCTGAAACAATTGCAATAGCCGGCAGGACGAAGCGTTACCCGCACGATTAATATTCTCACGCGTGATTGACTGTTCGCGCCACTACCCATCCCTGGATCTCGATCGCACCCGCCTTGCGCAGGTTGCGCGCAAGCTCGTTGAGCGTCGCGCCCGTCGTCAGCACGTCGTCGATAACCGCGACGCGAGCGCCATGTAAATCCATGTCGCACACGAAGGCGCCGCGAATGTTGCGCGCGCGCTCCTTCCATGGCAGCGTGGCCTGAGGTGCGCTCTCGCGCACCCGTCTGCATGCGGCCGGGGCCAATGGAATTTTTCGGGCGCGACTGACGATGCGCGCGATTTCCAGCGCCTGGTTGAAGCCGCGCTCGGACAGGCGTGCCGGCGCGAGCGGCATCGGGATGACGAGGTCGACCGCGCCGGTAATTTTCGCTTCAAGCGCGTGTGCGAATAGCTGCGCAAGCGCCAAATTGCCGGCATATTTGTACTGCTGGATCAGCGGTGCAAGCGGCCACTCATAAACGAAAGCAGCGGTGATCGCGTCGAAGCGCGGCGGATGACTCAGGCAGGCGCCGCACACGTTGCCGCTCGTGGTCGGCATTGCGCACTGCGGGCAGCGATTCGCCGGCAGCCACGGCAGTTCTGCTCGGCATCGGTCGCACAGGGATAGTTTCGCCGGTGTCGCGGTACAGAGCACGCATCGTTCGGGAAGTGCTGCGTGGGCAAAACGCGGGCATGTATCCCCCAGTGACA
>CAZEAX010000237.1:0-7586 GCA_964510405.1 uncultured Streptomyces sp.
CAGCCTGCCATCCACCCTCTTCACGCCGCGCAAAACGAAACTCATAGGGTGACGTCCGCGAAAATCACTGTTTCACGCCCAGCGCGCCCGCGGCTGCGAGCGCCGCAATTTCCGCGGCGCTCATTCCCAGCACGTCGCGCAGCACTTCGTTCGTATGCTGGCCCAGCATGGGGGACGGCGAGCGCACGGCGAACGGCGCCTTCGAGAGCCGCACCGGCGACCGGATCACGCGGACTTTCCCCGCCTGCGGGTGTTCGACCTCGACCAATGCGTTGCGCGCCTTCACCTGCGGATGCTCGACGACCTGCGCGAGATCGTTGATCGCGCCGACCGGTATATCGTTGGCGAGCAATAGCGGCTCCCATTCTTCATAAGGGCGCGTGAGAAAAACCTTCTGCAGCATCGGCAGCAAAATGGCGCGATGCTTGTTGCGCTCGAGCGCGCGGGAAAAGCGCGGGTCGTCGGTCAGCTCGGGGCAGCCGATGGCCGGACATAATTTACGCCACAGCTTGTCGCCGGCGATGGCGATCGCAAGATCGCGCGTCTTGGTGTGGAAAGTCTGGTACGGCACGAGCGCGGCATAGGTGTTGCCCGTCGGCTTCGGCACTTTGCCGTCCGCGCAGTACGCGCTGATCATCGTGCTCAGCAGCGCCAATTGTCCTTCGAGCATAGACACGTCGAGCTCCTGCCCTTCGCCGGTCTTCTCTTTCATGCGCAAGGCGAGCATCACGCCGTACGCGGCGTACATGCCCGCGGTCATGTCCGCGATCGACACGCCGGCGCGCGTGCCGCTGCTGCCTTCGTCGCCGGTGACGCTGACCATGCCGCTCTCGGACTGCAGTATGAGATCGAGCGCCGCGCGATCGCGGTACGGGCCGTCCTGGCCGAAACCCGAGATCGACGCGTAGATGATGCCGGGATTGCGCTTCTTGGCCTCGGCGTAATCGAGCCCGAGCCGCTTCAACGCGCCGACGCGGTAATTTTCCAGCACGACGTCGCACTTTTCTATGAGCTTGAAAAAGAGCTCCCTGCCCTGCGGGTGCTTCAGATCGACGACGATGCCGCGCTTGTTGCGGTGCAGGCTCACGAAGTACGACGATTCCCCGCCCGCCGTGCGCACACCCCACGCGCGCGCGATGTCGCCCTCTCCCGGCGGCTCGAGCTTGATCACCTGCGCGCCGAAATCGGCGAGCATGGTCGAGCAGAACGGCCCGGCGAGCGCGTGGGTCAGGTCGAGCACCTTGATATCTTCGAGCGGGAGTTGCATGGGGATCCTGCGATTGTTTCCGAACGTGCGATTTTCTCACACTTCGTCACGGCGATTCAGGCCGACGACTCCCCGCCCGCGCTCGCCTCCAGCCGCCGGCGCACGAAATTGATGTGTTCGCGCAGCACGTAAAACTGGTCGGCGAACGGCAGCGGCATCTTGCCGCCGTTCACGCGCTTCTCGATCTCGTCGAGCCGCTTGCTCAGCTCCGCCTGCTGCCCGGGCGTGGGCCGCGCGAGTATGTCGCGCTCCAGCCCCATCAACTCGCCATAGCGCTTGTAAATGCGCATGCGAATGCGCCAGCGGTAGATCGCGGGCACCAGCTTCACGCCGGGGATCAGCAGCACGACGATGGGCACGAGCACGACCATCGTGCGGTCGAAGAGGCTCGCGACCCAGAACGGCAGATAACGGTACAAAAATCCCTTGCCCGATTTGTAGTAACGCGTCGCATCGTCGCTGATCGGATACTCGTGCTCGAGCGGCGCCGGGAATTCGCCGGCGCGCTGCAGCAGATTTGCCCGGCCGTGCGTCTCGCGCGCGGCTTCGATCAGGAGATCGGACAGCGCGGGATGCAGGTCCGGGCGCGCGACGAGTTCGACCGTGGGCGCGATCAATGCCACCGTCTGCGCCGGCGTGTTCTTCGCGAAATCGATCGATCCCATCGGCAATTCGAGCTTGGAGAGGTAGCGGTAGCGGCGCGCGTACGCGTCGGCCTGCTTGAAATCCATCATATGAATGCCCGGCGTGTGCACGAGCTTGCGCATGACCGCGGGCGTCGCCGCATCGCCCATCAGCAACGCTGCGTCCACCTTGTGGGCGAGCAGCGCCTGCTCCGCTTCCTCCCCGCCGAGATTCAGCAGCTGCGACCCACTGTTCTTGTCGACGCCGTTGGCGCGGAGCAACTGGACGACCAGAAAATGCGTGCCGCTGCCTTCGTGGCCGATCGCCAGGCGCTTGCCCTTGAATTCGGACAGCCGCTCGACCGGCTTTGCACCGCGATAAAACACCGCGAGCGGCACATAGAACAGGCTGCCGAGCGACACGAGATCGCCGACGTCGCCGTCCACCAGCAAGCCGCCCTGCACGAACCCGACGTCGACCTTGAACGCCGGATCGCGCAGCCGGCGCAGGTTGTCGAGCGCGCCGTCCGATGGCAGTATCTGCAGCTTCACGCCGTTGCGCGCCAATATGGCGCGATATTTTTCGGCAACGGTGTCGAACGAACTGCCTTTGAGTCCGCTCGTGATGACGATGGTATCGGGCGGTGCCGGGCGCACGTATCGAAACGCGAACCACAGCGCGACCGCGGCAATCAGCAGCACGGGCACCAGCGCCGCCGCGAAATCGCGCCACGACACGCGCCGGATCTCCAGCGCATAACCGAATGCACCTATTTTTCGTTTGGCGCGCGGCGCGCCTTCATTCTTCATGACCTGCTTAATAACATGTTTTTGCGCGGCAATGCTACCCTGCGCACTGCATCGCGCCGAAAACTCCCCGCCGCACACGGGAACCGGCGGCTGCGCCGGGCGTCGTATAACAGTTGCGTATTGCGCAGACGCCGCTGCGAGACCGCATACGCCGTCGCCGCATGGCCCTTTCCCCTGGAGTCCATTTGATTTCGTTCTGGTTTCTCGTCGCGGGCGCGTTGCTGCTGCTGATGGCGCTGGTGGGCTCGGCGGTCGACCGGCTCCCTCTCAGTCCCGGGTTGATTTACCTGCTCGTCGGCGTCGCGTTGGGGCCCGCCGGTTTGGGCATCGTCTATCTCGACCCTTTAAGCAGGTCGCATGCAATGATGCTCGGCTGCGAAATCGCGCTGATCATTTCGCTGTTTACCGTCGGCCTCAAGCTGCGCACGTCGCTCTCGGATCCGTTGTGGCGTTTGCCGTTTCGCCTCGCCACGATTTCGATGGCGGTGGTCATCGCCGCAATCGCGGTGATCGGTGTGTTCGGCTTCGGGCTTCCGCTCGGCGCCGCCGTGCTGCTCGGCGCCATGCTGGCGCCGACCGATCCGGTGCTCGCATCCGACGTTCAGGTCAGGCACGCGGACGACCGCAATCGCTCGCGATTCACGCTGACCGCCGAAGGCGGATTGAACGACGGCATCGCGTTTCCGTTTGTGCTGCTGGGTCTCGGCTTGCTCGGCGCCGGGAATCTGGGGCCGTTCGGCGTGCGCTGGCTTGCGCTGGACGTCGTGTGGGCGGCCGTATCCGGTCTTTCGATCGGCTGGCTGTGCGGCAAGGCGGTCGGCCATCTCGTGTTGTATATCCGGCGCGAATTCAAGGAAGCCGTCGGGTGGGACGATTTCCAGGCGCTCGGATTGATCGCGCTCACTTACGGACTTTCGCTGTGGATCCACGCCAACGGATTTCTGGCCGCGCTCGCCGCCGGCCTCGCGATGCGCCACATCGAGACCAAATCGAATGACGGCCGAAAAGGAAGCAAGCCGAAAATTGCGGAGTCCGAGGCCGTCACGCATCCGGCGACGGCCCCCGCGCATATGGTGGAAACGGTGCTCGGCTTCAACGAACGGTTCGAGCGCCTCGGCGAACTCGTGGTGGTTGTCGCACTGGGCGCAAGCCTCTCGACCGTGCGCCTCGATCACGGCGGCTTGTGGCTCGCGCTGATCCTGTTCGTCGTGATCAGGCCCGTTTCGGTGCTGGCCGGGCTCGCCGGCGCGCGCTGTTCGCGGCGCGAATTCAGGCTGATGGCATGGTTCGGCATCCGCGGCATCGGCTCGCTCTACTACCTGATGTACGTGGTCGAAGCGGGCACCCCGCTCGAACTCACGGAAAAGCTGGTGTCGCTGGTGCTCACCGTGGTGGCCGCCTCCATCGCGGTGCACGGAATTTCGGCGTCGCCGGTGATGAATCGCAAAAAAGCCGCCCGCTGACCGCCGCGCACGGCACGTTCGCTATGTTAGACAGCGTACAGACGGCCGTGCGCCCTGCATAGAGAATCTTCCCAGTTTTGCGGAGAACGCGCGGCTGTATCGCGCATGCGTTCGTCGTCACGCATAAACCTTTCACATCAACTTTAGACAGGGAATCATTATGAAGATCAAACTTTCCGCCGCTGCTCTGGTGCTGGGCGCCTGCTTGCTGCCCGTTGCCATCTACGCCGCCGACATGGCGAAATCCGGCGCGCCGACCAATACCAACGAAACGCCGGGCGAAACCATCAAAGACAACGGCCGCGCCGACCCGGCGCACCGCTCGGTCCATCCGGTCGACGACTCGGTCATCACGACCAAGGTCAAAGCCAAAATCGTGGAAGACAAGCGGACTCGCGCCGACCACGTCGACGTCGAAACGGTCAATGGCGTCGTCGATCTGACCGGCACGGCGCGCAGCAAAGCATCAGCAGCACGCCACGTTACGCTGGCCCGCCAGGTCAAGGGCGTGAAGTCGGTGAAGAACCATATCCAGATCGAGCCGGTGGTCAATGCCGCAGCCGCGGACCAGAAAGCCGACCAGCCGCGCACCGCCGCAAAGCACGGCTCGAACCACCCGGTCAAGGACACGGAAATCACGACCAAGGTAAAAGCCAAGCTGCTCGAAGACAAAACGATCAGCTCCACCAAGATCCACGTCAAAACGGTCAACGGCGTCGTAACGCTCACCGGCGACACGAAGACCGCGGACGAGTCGTCGAAAGCCGAGGAAATCGCGCGCGGCGTCGAGCATGTGAAATCGGTGACGAACAACCTCAAAGTAATGTAAGCCACAGCCTGCAAAAATCAGACGAGACCCGCTGTGTAATTCGCAGGGGTATCGCGAGACGGAAAAGGACGGCTTCAAGCCGTCCTTTTTCTTTTTCGGGCGCGCATCCCGCACGCAGTGTGCGCGTCCGCGCCGCGCGGCGAAAAATCCAGCATGTTATATTTGCAAAAAAGCGCCGTAGGCGATTTTCAAAAAAACATTCGCCGCCAACCCAATCGCGAAAGGTTTTCCCATGGAGATGTGGTCTGACGACCAGATGCGGTCTATTCACAAGATGCTCAACCCGCGTTCGATCGCAGTGGTCGGCGCATCGCCCAAAGGCGGCTACGGCGGCCGGCTGCTGAACGCCGTGCTTAAAGCGAAGGACCGCGTGCGCATCTATCCCGTGAATCCGAACTACGACGAGATCGCGGAGACCAAGTGCTACCGCAGCATCGCGGACCTTCCCGAAGCGCCCGACCTGGTCGGCATCGTCGTGCCGTACGACAAGGTGCTGCCCGTGATGAAGGAATGCGTGGCAAAAAAAGCGGGCTCGGCCATCGTGATTTCCGCCGGCTTTGCCGAGCGCGGCATCGCCGCGCGTCTCGATCTGCAGAAGCAGGTCGGCGCTTACGCGAAGGAATCCGGCCTGCGCATCACGGGTCCCAACTGCCTGGGCCTCGCCAACGTCAGGGACGACATCTGGGCGACCGCGTCGTCGCGCACGCTGGGCGGGCTCACCGGCCACATCGCGCTTGTCTGCCAGAGCGGCGCGACCGCGTTCGGCCCCTTCCTGCTGCGCGCCGTCGACGCGGGCATCGGCCTCTCGCACATCATCTCGACCGGCAACGAGACCGATCTCGATTTCGCGGATTTTGCGCGCTACCTGATCGACGACCCGGACACGCGCGTGATCGCGGGCTTCGTCGAAGGCTTCAAGGACGTGCAGAAATTCATCGCAGTGGCCAAACTCGCCGCCGAGCGCGGCAAGCCCATCGTGCTGATCAAGATCGGCCGCTCCGCGTCGGGCGCCGAGGCGGCGCGCTCGCACACGGCGGCATTGACCGGCGCCGACGCGTTGTACGAAGCGGTGTTCAAGCAGTACGGCGTCATCCGCGTGCAGGACTACGACGAGCTGCTCGAAGTCTCGCACCTGCTCGCCAACAGCAAGAAGCCGCCGCACCGTGGCGTCTCGGTGGTCTCGCACTCGGGCGGCATCAGCTCGCTCACCGCCGACATGCTGGGACTCGCCGGGCTTGAACTGCCGAAACTCACGCCGCGCGCGCGCGATGGCATCAACGGCATCTTGAAAGATTTCGGCTGGGCGGCGAATCCGGCGGACGTGACCGGCTTCGCGCGTGGCGAGCATTTCCCGAAGATCATGGACTACATGATCAACGAGCCGACCGTCGGCACGCTCGTGATCGCGAGCGCAGGCGCCGGCAACCAGGTCGATCAGGTGATCGCGCAACGTGACGCGAGCGACAAGGCCGTCGCGTTCTTCTGGACCGCGAGCCGCGGCGACAAAACCACGCTGCCCAAACTGAAAGCGGCCAACATTCCGATTTTCTACACGCCGGACAAGCTCGCGCGCGGGCTGAAGTGGCTGCTCGACTACCACGCATGGCGCGACCACCGCGTGTCCGGCGGAATAGCCAAAGTGCCTGCCCCCGATGCCGCGCAGAAAAAAGTTCTGCAGCACCTGGACACGATCGGCCGCACGACGCTGTCGGAAAGCGAAAGCAAGCAGGCGATTGCCGCGTGGGGCGTCGCGGCGCCGCGCGAAATTCTCGCGACATCCGCTGCGGCGGCTGCCGACGCCGCGAAGAAAATCGGCTACCCGGTCGTGCTGAAAGTCGACTCGCCCGACATCCTGCATAAAACCGAAGCGGGTGTCGTGCGCCTCGGATTGCGCAACGCCGATGAAGTGCACGCCGCCTACGCCGAAATCATGGCGAACGCCGCGAAACATGCGCCCGCGGCCAAAATCAACGGCGCACTCGTGCAGGAGATGGTCACTGGCGGCGTCGAAGTGATCGTTGGCGTTTCATACGACGCGCAACTCGGCCCGATGCTGCTGTTCGGCAGCGGCGGCGTGATGGTCGAGGTCTACAACGATGTGGCGCTGCGCCACTGCCCGATCACGCGCAGCGAGGCACTGGAAATGATAGACGAAGTCAAAGGCGCCAGGCTGCTGCGCGGCTTCCGCGGCAAACCCGCCGCCGACATCGATGCGCTCGCGGATACGCTCGTGCATGTGTCGCACCTTGCCGTCCACCTCGAAGGCAGGCTAGCGGAACTCGACATCAATCCGCTGATGGTGCTGCCGAAGGGACAGGGAGTTAAAGCAGTCGACGCACTGGTGGTGCTGAAGGGTTAGCAACAAATTCCTCCCCCTTGAAGGGGGAGGCTAGGAGGGGGATGGGGTTATGAAGTGTGAGTTAGACCCATCCCCGCCTCAATCCTCCCCTTGAAGGGGAGGAAGATTAATTACCCCCGAGCTTTAATCGCCGCCTGCTTCTCAGCGTCGCGCGCCGCGCACGCCTCCGCGGTGGCCAGCACGACGATTGCCCACTCATCTACCGGCACGTCGATCATGCGGCCGTCGAGCGGCA
>CAZEAX010000238.1:0-7558 GCA_964510405.1 uncultured Streptomyces sp.
GATCGACCATCAAGCCTACCCGGGGAGCCTCCAATGAACGATGCTAGCAACGCGCCGCAACTGGCGCGCAACGTCACGCGTCTCGCACATCTCGACCTGCCGGGGGCGGGGCAGGTCTACGTGCAGGGTGACTACGCCTACATCGGCCACCTGCCCAACAAGCAGAACCTCGGCACCAGCATCGTCGACATCTCCGACCCGCGCAAGCCGCGCCTCGTCTCCCAGATCAATCTCGAAGATCCGACCTCGCACAGCCACAAAGCGCGCGTGATCGGCGACATCATGATCGTCAACAGCGAGCGCAACATGACCGGCATCGGCCGCAAGGCGGACGAGCTGCCGAAGCTGCGCGCGGAACTCAAAGCTTCCCTCGGACGCGCCGCGACTCCGGCAGAACTGGCAGCAAAGCTTGGCGTACGCGA
Organism: uncultured Streptomyces sp.; assembly: GCA_964510405.1. Lineage (GTDB taxonomy): Bacteria > Pseudomonadota > Gammaproteobacteria > Burkholderiales > SG8-41 > PALSA-1004. The sequence continues at coordinate 423 of CAZEAX010000238.1, forward strand.
AGACCACATGGCCGCCGTGGAGGCCGCCGAAAAAAATCCGTACGACAAGGGCGGTTTCAAAATCTACGACGTATCGGACCGCGCAAAACCGAAGCTCATCACGTTTCACAAAACGCATGGCATCGGCGTGCACCGCTTCGACATGGACGCTAACTACGCCTACATCTCGACCGAAATGGCGGGCTACAAAGGCAACATTCTGGTGATTTACGACATCCGCAATCCGGCGAAACCGGAGGAAGTTTCGCGCTGGTGGTTGCCGGGCCAGCATCTGGCCGGCGGCGAAACGCCGACCTGGCCGGGGCGCCAGCATCGCCTGCACCACGCGCTGAGGATAGGCGACAAATTATGGGCCGGTTGCTGGCACGGCGGCGTGCGCATCATCGATATCGCCGACATCACGAAGCCGCGCACTATCGGCGCCTATAATTACCACCCGCCATTTCCCGAACCTTCGCATACGTTCATGGGCGTGCCGTTCCCGGTCGCAGGCAGGCAGATCGCGCTCGCGATCGACGAAGAAGACCACGCGCACGACGGCGCGGAAATGGCGCGCCGCCGCGGGCGCCCGCACGCCTGCCTGTGGGTGTTCGATGTGAGCGACCCCGCACACATCCAGCCGCTGTCGATGTTCGAAGTGAGCGAGCTCGACTCGCCGTGGAGCCGCGCCGCCCCAGGACGTTTCGGCGCGCACCAGTTCCACGAGCGCATGGACGGCGACACGCTCGTCTACTGCACCTGGTTCGCGGGGGGCTTGCGCATCGTCGACATCGCCGACCCGGCGGCACCGCAGGAAATCGGACACTACATTCCGGAACCCGCCAAAGGCCAGGCCGGCCCGCAGACCAACGACGTCGACGTCGACCGGCGCGGCATCATCTATCTCGTCGACCGCGGCCCGGGACTCAACATCCTCGAATTCAAGCGCCCGAACTAAAAATACTCCGTCGCCTATTCGACTCCGGCGGCGGTAAACGCCGCCTTGGCCGTCGGCGTGGCAAGTTCGCGCATCACCGCCTTCGCCGCGTCTGCGGATGGCGCACCCGTCATCAGTGCCGCATCATATGCCGTGTAGTTTTGCACTTCCGCCGGCAGCGGCCCCACCAACTTCAGCCCTTTCGACGTATAGAGCTTGATTTCGGTGATTGCGCCAAATCCGATTTCATTCCCCTTGCCATTGATCACGTGTTCCATCACGGACGCGCCGTCAGGATAGCGCGTCGTCTTCGACTTCAACTGTTCGAGGATGCCCATGTTCGCGAACAGTTTGTCGAGATAGAGGCCGGACGACGCGGAGTTGTAGACCACCGAATCGGCGCCGAGCAACGCCTGCTTCAATGCCTCCACCGTGCCGACAGCGGGCGCCGCTGCGGCATTGCGCACGATGATACCGGCACCCACACGCCCAACCGGCGCACGCGAACCCGCCGCCACTTTGCCGTCTTTCGCGGCCTGGTCGATTACCGCGGGCGTCACGATCACGATGTCGAAAATATCGCCCGCGGCGAGGCGCTTCACGATTTGCGGCGTCGTGTTGAACTGGATATTGAGATCATGACCGAGATTGCGTTTGACCAGTGCGGCAAACGCGTGCAGTCCGGGCTCTACCGCACCCCCGCTCAGCACTTTGACTTCCGCGGCGACGGCAGCGTTAAACACGCCGCAAAGCATCGTCAAACCGGCAAGAACCATGCGTGTCATGAATAGCTCCCTGTTTGGATTTCACGAAAATACCGGCAACTGTTAGTCGGCGCGTGCGCCTGAATCTTTAACGACCTTCGTCCACTTCGGAATTTCTTTTCTGATGTAAGCGGCGAACTCGTCGGGCGTGCCGCCGATCACTTCCGCGCCGAGTGCGGAAAAACGCTCGCGCACGTCAGGCAGTTGCAAAACCCTGGCGGTGTCGGCGTTGATGCGCGCAACCAGCGCCGGCGGCGTCGCCGCTGCGACGACTATGCCATGCCAGGTGGTGGCTTCGAATCCGGGCACGCCCGCCTCCGCCACCGTCGGCAATTGCGGCATCGCTTGCATGCGTTTTGCCGTCGTGACGGCCAGCGCGCGCAGACGGCCGCTCTGGATGTGCGGCATGACCGACAGCGAAGTCGCGAACATGAGCTGGTCCTGGCCTGCGAGCACGTCGTTCAGCGCGGGCGCCGCACCTTTGTAAGGAATGTGCACGAGATCGACATGCGCCATCGCCTTGAATAATTCGCCCGACAAATGTGCGGCGGCCCCGCTGCCCGACGAGGCGTAGTTCAACTGGCCGGGTTTCGCTTTGGCGAGCGCGATCAATTCCTTCACCGACTTGACGGGCAGCGACGGATGCACGACGAGGATATTGGGCTGCGAGGCAACCAGGACCACCGGTGCGAAGTCCCTCACCGGATCGAAATTGAGTTTCGCGTACAACGCGGCGTTGGTCGCGAGAATGCTGTTGTTCCCGAGCAGCAGCGTGTAGCCGTCGCCCGCCGACTTCGCGACAAGTTCCGCGGCAATGTTGCCGCCCGCGCCGGCGCGGTTGTCGATCACCACCTGCTGGCCCCACGCTTCGGCGAGCTTGTGTCCAAGCAGGCGCGCCACGATGTCGCTCGGTCCGCCCGGCGTAAACCCGACGACGAAGCGCACGGCCCTGTCGGGATACTCGGCGCCTGCTACCGTTGCCAGCAACGCCAATGACAGGCAGGCCGAGATTCGGGAAAAATTCGCAGGCACGCTTATGCCTCGCGACAGACGATGCCGTCGTGCTGCGAAATAAAATACAGCACTTCCTGCGCGCACGTCGCGGGCGCGACGATCTGCAGGCTGTGCGCGTTGAGCGGGGCACGCACCATCCGCAAATTGCGCACTTTCTCGCGCAACAGCGCCGTGTGCTCGTCTTTCGTGATAACGCCGGCCGCGGCCGGGTAAATGGCGAGCACCGGCGCCGCGATTTTCGGCAGGTACGGCGCGGCATCCACATTCGACACGAAACGGAACATCGCAATCAGCACTTCGACGTCGGACTTGCCCATTTCTTCGAGCGTCCACGCGAGCAATGCAGGGTCGGCGTTGGCTGGAAAGCGCCGTCCCGCGTTGGATGCCTCCAACCAGCCGCGCGAGCCCATTTTGCGCAATGCCGTTATGCGATCGGGATGGCCCGCGAGCGCGCTGACCTTGTCTTCCTCGCTCATCGCGACCGGTGAGGAAATAATGGCCAGCGTGCGCACGCGTTGCGGGCGCTCGGCAGCGAACGCCATGCCCAGCGTGCCGGCGGACGACTCTCCACAGTAGTGTGCGGACTCGATGCCGAGGTGATCGAGCAGATCGGTAAAGTCCTTGAGATAAGCGTCGAGGTTGATGCCGCGCTCGAGATCGAAATCCCTGCCCGAATCGCCGAGCCCGCGCAGGTCCAGCCGCAACACGCGGTAAAACCGGCTCAAGTACGGGATCCACGCGCGCCAGAATTTCGTCGAGCGCGCGTAGCCATGCTGCAGCATGATGCACGGCGCTTTCTTCCACGGATCGGTGTAGTCGTCGAACTCGTAATGCAGGCGCGGCTCGCCCGCTCGCTCCAGAAACGGCATCGATTTCTCCTCGTGCAAATATTAACACGCCCTTCTTGCGGATTTTTGGCGGCTAATGGACACTGGCAACAGGAGGAAACCCGCGTGACCGGAAAAATATTCCGACTTGCCGTTGCAGGCGCAGTGGCGGCATGCGCCGCGCCGGCGTACGCGCAGGTGCGCGATTTTCCGGCCAAGCCGCTGCGCATCATAGTGCCGACCGCGCCGGGCGGCATCGTCGATCTGGTGACGCGCCTGCTCGGCCAGAAACTGACCGAACTCACCGGGCAGATTGCAATCGTCGAAAACAAGGCCGGGGCCTCGACCAATATCGGCATGGAGTTCGTGGCGCGCGCACCCGCAGACGGCTACACGCTGCTCAGCACTTCGTTACCGCTCGTCGTCAATCCGAGCGTGTTCCCCAAACTTCCGTTCAATGCCGAAAAGGATTTCGCGCCGGTATCGCTCGTCGCCGCCGGCTCATACGTGCTGGTCGTGCATCCGTCGGTACCTGCCAAATCGCTGACGGAGCTCGTCGCCACGGCCAAAGCAAACCCGGGAAAATTCAATTATTCGTCGGGCGGCAACGGCACCAATCTGCACATCGCGGCCGAACTCTTCCGCCTCCAGGCCGGCATCAAAATCGCGCACGTGCCGTACCGGGGCGCGGGCCCGGCACTTGCCGCGGTCGTCGGCGGCGAGGCAGATTTGAGCTTCCCTTCTCTCGGCGCGGCGCTGCCCCAGGTCAACGCCGGCAGGCTGCGCGCGCTAGGCGTCACCGGCAGCGAGCGCGCGCCGCTGTTGCCCACAGTCGCGACGATCGCCGAGTCCGGCTACCCGGATTACCTGTTCACGAGCTGGGTCGGCATTCTCGCGCCGGCCGGGACTGCGCCGCAGATTGTCGCTGCGCTGAACGCACACATCGTGAAAGCAATGAATTCGCCCGGCGTGGTCGACAGGCTGGCCGCCGACGGCACGGCGGTCATCGTCAGCACTCCGCAGGAATTCCAGGCGCGCATCAAGGCAGAACTCGCGCGCTGGGCGAAAGTGGTCGCGCAAAGCGGCATCAAGCCCGAGTAAACGGGCTGCGGTCGGGATTTATTTTGCCGCGCGCCGCGCGCGCTCGATGTTGTATCCGGTGTTGAAGCAAACCGGCTCGCGGTAATTGCGCGAAACCGTGACGAGGTTCGGATACTCGTCCTTTAACGCCTGCGTCAGCGGCTCGACGGCACGCCACAAATTGTCGTACGGCCCGTCGTGATGCGCCGGCATGTAAACGTCGGGCTGGTAGGTGCGCACGTGTTCGAGCGCCTGCGGCACCGTCAGCGGCTGAAGGTATGCCGCCGACACGGCAACCAGCGCAAGGTCGACGCGTCCCACGCGTTCCATTGCGGCTTTTTCATAGTCGGTCACGCGGCCTCCGCTGTCGCGAAACAGGATGCGAAACCCGTCGTCGAGCGTGATCAGATAGGCAATCGTGCCTTCCGCAATCACGCGCTTGTCGCTGGTGCCGCGCGCGCGGATGGCCGCGCGTTCCGCCACCTGTTCGGGTGTCGCCCGCGGCGCGACTTGCTTTAACGCGTGATCGAAGGCCTCGACGACCTCGGCCGGCGGCTCGCCGTGCCGGCCGAGTATCGGCTCGACTTTGAAGCCGCGAAACGGCAACAACTCGCCGCCGCGTCCGGTGACGGTGCGCACCTGCTTCGCATCGATGGATTGCGTCAGCAGTTTTTCGGTCGTCACCGGCGCGCCGACCACCACTGCGCCGGTACGGATGCCGACCGACGCCGCATCGGACATGTGATCGACGTGTCCGTGCCCGAGCAATATGACGTCGGCGCGCTTCACGTCGGCGGCCTTGAAACCGAGCGGCGGAAACATGCTGCCGCGGTCGAAGTACGCGTCGAGCAACAGGATCTGGCCGCCGTAGACGAGTTCGAAGTTCGCGTAGCCTGTCCATCTCACCGCCAGCGTTTGCGGATTGCGCGGGAACGCGCCGCCGGTGGCAACGAGCGTCGCAGCATGGCACGCCGGATCGGCCGGTTCGAGCGCGAGCTTTGCGTCGCCGTCGCCGACCCCGCGCGGATCGCTAAACGGCGTTGCCCATGCGGAGCCGAAGCAAACCGACGTCGCAAGCGTAAACAGCACAACCCTGGCAAACGGTCTATTCACTGCGTTCTCCCCCATATCGGCCCGCAGGAATTCTAGCATCCGTGACCGGCCGGCCGCGCGGTTTGCAGCGCACGACAACTGTTGTAACCTGACGGCGCGACATGCATTCCGGGGGGAGAACACGTATGAACACGCTACGCACGCCGCGGTTCGCCGGCCGCATGCTGGCGCCATGCCTTGCTTGCGCGCTGCTGCCAGCAACCGCGCCTGCACAAAGCACGGCGCCGCCGCTCGCCCAGGTGATGCCGGCGAAATCGCTGCAGATTGTCGTGGCCAACGCGGCCGGCGGCCCCGCCGACTTTATCGCGCGCGTGATCTCGCCCAAATTGAGTGAAGCGTTGCGGCAAAGCGTGATCGTCGACAACCGGCCGAGCGCCAACGGCGTCGTCGCCGGCGAATACGTGGCGCGCGCGGTCGCCGACGGGTCCGTCATTGCGGTCGGCAACAGCGGTACCCACGCAATCAACTACAGTCTCTACAAAAAGCCCACCTACGATCCGGTGCGCGACTTCGCCGCGATCACCGAGGTCGTCAACGGCAGCCTCGTGCTGGTCGCCAATCCGCGCGTGCCCGCCAATTCGGTGCGCGATCTGATCAACGAGGCGAAAAAAGCGCCGGGCAAATTCAATATCGCGATCGCCGGCGCCACCGGCGAAATCGCCGGCAATGCGTTCAAGCTGAAGGCCGGCATCGAACTGAACAACATTCCGTACAAAGGCGGCGCGCCGGCCGTCATCGCCGTCATGTCGGACGAATCGCAACTCGTGCTCACCAATCTTTCCGGCGTAGCAACCCAGGTGGACGCCGGCAAATTGAAAATACTCGGCGTCACCGGCGCGCACCGCGACGCCCAGTTGCCGAACGTTCCGACGTTTGCCGAAAGCGGGCTCGACGGTTACGAAGTCGAAATGTGGTACGGATTGTTCGCGCCGGCGAAAACGCCGGCAACGATCGTGCAGGCGCTGCAACGCGAAGTCGCGCGCATCGTCGCGATCCCCGAGATCCGCGATAAATTTGTCACCGGCGGCTACGAGGTAGTGGCAACGACGCCTGAACAGTTCGCGGAGCGGGTCAAACGCGACACCGAGAAGTACCGCAAAGTAATACTCGAATCGGGGATGCAGCAGGAATAGCCCGTGCGGCGCGGGCGGTCGCGTTCAGCGGATGACGTGCAGCCTCGACGGTAGCGGCGTCTCGACTTCGTCCGGGTTATACACCCGGTGCATGACCTTGTTCTTGCCCAGCGCTTTGACGCGCTGCATCAGCCGGTCGCAGAAGCCGATCACGACGTCGACATTCGCTGGCACCTGCGGAAAAACGCCGACGCCGACGCTGAACGTGATCGGCCAGTCATGGGCCGCCATCGCGCGGTCGAGTTGTCCGCACAATTTCTTGATGACGGGCAGCACGTCGGCCTAAGAT
>CAZEAX010000239.1:0-7538 GCA_964510405.1 uncultured Streptomyces sp.
TGTTTCATAAGGTTAGGCACTCTAAGTAAAGAAGTATCCCCGCCCACCGCACGATACGTCAATTTGACTCCGGCACGGGGCAGGTCCGTGGATATACGGCATTCCACGGGAGGATATTACGCGCTCATGCCAGCAGTTGCATGACCTGGATCAACGCCGGATGCGGGACCCGGGCAGCGGGCCACGAATGAACCGGTCGCTCCACCTGAAGCGTAGAGCCGCGCATGCCGCCGATCATGGTCGTCACGGCGATCACAAGCAGGATCGCGAAGTATGTGGCCGGATGCCCGGGACCTGCCGCACCGGGAAAGCATCGCACCGCCGGCCATCCCTGCGTCCGGTCTTCGCGCGGTCCGGCAACGCTAAAACGACGGGTAAACGAGCGTGCCTTTTTTCGACGTCAAGGACTTGTGCCGAAACTCATTGCGTCGCGGAAAATCGCGGATTTCAACCACATAAGGCACGCTGCGTATCAGCAGCTCCGTCATCTGGCGCGCCATCTCCCGGTTCCGGGTAAGCAGGTACGTCGGGAATCCCTCGACCGTCACCGCCACGAACTCATAGTCAAACTCGAGCACGAAGCGGTTCACCGCGGCGACGACGCCAAAATTCCATTCCTGCGCCTGGACATGATTCGTATAATCGTGGCCGATGATAAAACCTTCTTCCCGGATTTTGGGCGCGTAGGTAACAAGATCGCCGTAAGCAGCCTCTTGGGTGTGCATGCCGTCCACGTATATCCAGTCGAGTTGCCCGTCGCCAAAAAACTTCGCGGCATCCGCCGAATAATCGCGGTGCACTTTGACGATTCCGCCATCGATCTGTTCACGGAAGCGCGCAAGCACGGCATTGAACCGATGGTCCTGGTCTGCCATGGAAACATTGCTGGGATCGGCGGCGTAGTCCTCGCGGTCCTGGCGCTCCCACGGATCGATCAGGTGCAACCGGCGCGGATGAGTCTGCGCCAGAATGTCCTGCGAAAAATCCCCGTTCGCGACCCCGATCTCTGCGACCTCGCCGCCTTCGGGCAGAAAGCTCAGGAGTTTCGTCCGCGTTGTCGGACATACCAGCATTTCAGATCGCGCTTTCAGGGTGGGCCGGATCAAACATAACGGAAAAATCGCTTGAACACCACCGCGACGCAAACACAACGGCGCCGGCCGGCGCATTGCGGGCGGCGGCGACTGCGGCTATTTCACCGTCACGCCGGCCGCTTTGACGATGTCGCCGATCTGCTTCGTTTGTTCGCGCCGGAATGCGTCGAGTTCCGCGCGCGTGCTGCCGACGAGATCGAGTCCCAGGCCGCGCAACTGTTCGCCGAATTGCGGTTCTTTTACCGCCTTGGCAATTTCGGCGCTGGCTTTCGCGAGTACCGTTTCCGGCGTGCCGGTGGGTGCAACGACGCTGTACCAACCCAGAGTCTGGTAACCGGGCACCGTCTCCGAAATCGGCGGCACGTCGGGCAGCAGCGCATTGCGCTTGGGGCCGGTGACGCCGAGCGCGCGCACGCGCCCCGATTGCACCGCGCCCAGCACCGCCGGCACGACGCCGTAAGTGAGTTGCACTTCTTTACCCATGGTTGCGGCGAGCGCCTCGGCCACGCCCTTGTACGGCACGTGCAACATGTCGGTGCGCGTCAGGCTCGTGAATAAAACCCCCGAAAGATGCTCCGAGGCGCCGGTGCCGGCCGAGCCGTATTGCAGCGGCGTTTTTTTCGCGTAGTCGATCAACTCGCGTATCGACCTGGCGGGAATTTCCGGATTGACGACGAGCACGAAGGGAACCGTTCCGATCAGGCTGATCGACGCAAAATCCTTGCTCAAGCTGAACTTGACGTTGGGATACACGGACGTTGCGACGAGCAACTGCGAGGTCAATATCATCCACGTATAGCCGTCGGGCACCGTGCGCAACACGAGGTCGGCGCTGAGGATGCCCGCAACACCGGGCCGCGCGTCGACGACGATGCGCTGTCCCCATGCACCGAACAGGCGATCGGCCAGCGCCCGTGCAACGATATCGGGGCCCGAGCCCGGCGCGCTGCCGAGCACCAGCCGGATCGGTTTATCCGGGAACACCGTCTGCGCGGCGTGTGCGGCGGGCAAGCCGAGCGTGACCACGAGCGCGGCGGCAAGTCTGGCAATACGCATTTCGAATCTCCTCGGCTGATTTGTTATTTCGCCCGTCCACGCGTCGAGCCGCGCCGGAAAAGTCAGGCTATCATGCGCATGAGGGCCGCATTTGTCCAGACCCGGGCGACCGGCCGCCGCCACTATAATGTCGGGAAGCCGGAGGAGCTAACACCATGGTGACGTCACCCCAGGCAACACGCGCGCGCAGCATCACCGTCACGCCGATGAATGCCGCGATCGGCGCGCAGGTGGAATGCGGCGACGTCAAGACGCTCGATGCAGACGAATTCGAGACGGTACGGTGCGCATTTCTCGATCATCTCGTGCTGCTCATACGTGGCCAGTCATTATCGGATGCCGAACTGCTTACGTTCGGCCGGCGGTTCGGCGAACTCTCCGCGGCGGCACCGGTACACATCGGTCAGAAACCGCGCCAGTTTCCCGAGCTCGCGGTGATTTCGAATGTGTTCGAGAACGGGGTTGCGATCGGCGGGCTCGGCGACGGCGAGGCGGTGTGGCATTCGGACAGCTGCTTCAACGAAATTCCGCCGAGCGCGAGCATCCTGCACTCGCTCGAGATTCCGCCGGCGGGGGGCGACACCGGTTTCACGAACATGTATCTCGCGCTCGCAACGCTGCCGGCGGAATTGCGCGCGGCGATCAAGGGCAAAACCATCAAGCACGACTTGCGTTACACGTCGGGCGGCCAGTTGCGGCCCGGCTATACGGGCAAGGAAGACATCCGAACCACGCCCGGCCCGAGCCATGCGATCCTGCGCAGGCATCCTGAAACGGGCTGCAACGCGCTTTACCTGGGGCGGCGGCCGCACGCTTACGTCGGCGGTCTGCCGCTCGACGAATCGGAAACGCTGCTCGACGCATTATGGGCGCATGCCGCGCGTCCGGAAGCGTCGTGGCATCACCAGTGGAGGGTCGGCGATATCCTTATCTGGGACAACCGGTGCGCGATGCATCGGCGCGACGCGTTCGATCCGGACTCGCGGCGCATCATGCATCGCACGCAATGCAAAGGCACGCCCGTCATCGAGGGCGCAGATAACGCGCCGCCTCATCCGCGCGCGCTTCTCTCGCGCTGAATCGACGACCGTCTAGTCGGCCTTGATGCCGGCGGTCGCGGCGATTTTCGTCATGCGCGCGATTTCGCTCTTGATGTGAGTGGCGAACTGGTCGGGTGCACCGGAAATCACTTCCAGTCCCTGCGCGGCGAGCGCGGCTTTGACGTCCGGCCGCAACAGAACCTTGACCGTCTCGCTATTCACGCGAGTGATGATGGCGGCAGGTGTGCCGGCGGGCGCCAGCAAGCCGAACCACGACAGCACCTGAAAATCTTTGAGCCCCGCTTCCGCCATCGTCGGCACGTCGGGCAGCGGCGGCGCGCGTTTCGTCGAAGTCACCGCCAGCGGGCGCATGCGGCCGCTCTTGATGTAGGGCTGCGTATCGGCGACGTTCGAAAACATCATCGACACTTCGCCGCCGACCAGCGCACCCAGTGCGGGTGTCGAACCCTTGTATGGTACGTGCACGATGTCGATGCCGGCCAGCGACTTCAAAAGTTCCCCGCAGAAATGGTGGGTGCTGCCATTGCCGGCGGAGGCGTAGTTGAGCTGGCCCGGCCGCGCCTTGGCAAACGCGATCAACTCCTTCAGGGTCGTCACCGGCAGCGACGGATGCACGTTCAGCACGTAGGGCGTCGCCGCCACGAATATGACCGGCGAAAAATCCTTCACCGCGTCGTACGGCAGCTTCGCGTAGAGCGCGGGGTTGGAGCCGTGGGTGGAATTGTTGCCCATGAACAGCGTGTAGCCGTCCGCCGGAGAGTGCGCCGCGATTTCGGTGCCGAGCACGCCGCCGGCGCCCGGCCGCGCATCGACCACCATCGACTGGCCGAGGGCTTCGCCCAGGCGGTTGCCGACGATGCGGCTGATCACGTCCGTCGCGCTGCCCGGTGCCTGCGCGATCACGATGCGGATCGGTTTGGCCGGATAATTCTGCGCGCCTGCCGGCGCGACGAGCGCCGCGGCGAAAACGACGATGCTGGATACGATTGCGAATTTCATGGCCGGCCTGTTTGGAATGAATGCCGGCACGCATTGTATAGGATGAGCCCGCGGCGTTCTTTAAAACCTTCCGCAATCCATCACCACCGTCTGTCCCGTCATGCTGTCGCTGCGGCAGAACGTCACGAGTTGCTCGGCGACGTCGTCCTTGCTTACCGGGTGGCGCAGCAACGTCATGTCGGCCACCGTCGCCTGATATTCCCTGGGACGGTTGGCGGTCGCGCGCGTGCCTTCCATGTAACCGGGCGCAACGCAGTTCACCGTCACCGCGGGCGCCAACGCCACGGCCATGCATTTGGTGAGATGAATCATGCCGGCCTTCGACACGGCATAGGCGATGCTGCTGCCGCGCGGCGCCACCCCCGCGCCCGAGGAGATGTTGACGATGCGCCCCTGCCCCTGCACCTTCATCAGCGGCGCGACCGCCTTGATGCAGTTGAAAGTGCCGGTGAGATTGATGTCCATGATGCGGCTCCACAGCTCGTGCGTCATGCCATCGAGATCGGAAAACGCGATTGTCTTGTTGAATGCGGCGTCGTTCACGAGAATATCGATGCGGCCGAACGCGGCCTGCGCCTCTTCGACCATGCGCTCGACCGCATGCGGATCGGTGACATCCGCGCACAACGCCACCGAACGCACGCCCAGCTTGATCATGTCCTCGGCTACGCTTTTGGCCTTCGCCTCCGACTCGGCGTAGTTCACGACGATGTCGACGCCGTGCGACGCGAGCGCGCGGCAGATGCGTTGACCGAGTCCCCCGCTGCCGCCGGTCACGATCGCGGCACAACCTTTGAGTTCCATGGGCGCCTTCCGGATTTTATTTTGATGCCGCCATGATAGGCGCTGCGGCGGGCACTGGCCAGCGCCGGCCGGTCGTGACCCGCCGCGAATCATGCTAGTGTTCGATTTTGCGCGACACGTTTACAACCACCGGAGATGGCACTTTCATGGCAACCAATATCAAGGCCGGCACCGCGCCGTACTGCATGATGATTACGTTTGAAATCGCGCCGGCGGACGAGGCCGAGTTCAACGACATTTACGACAACGATCACATCCCCAACATCCTGAAGCTGCCGGGCGTGGAAGAAATCGTGCGGTTCCGCGATGCATCGGTGAACGAGCGCGGCTTCCTGGTCTATTCGGCGCTCTATTTTCTCGCGAAGGAAAATCTGCACGAGACGCCGGAGTGGAAAAAGCTGTCGGACCTCGGCCGCTGGGCGCCGGTGATACGGCCGAAGGTCAAGTCCCGCGCGCGGCGCGCCGGCCCCGTCGTTGCGCGCTTCGCGCCTTAGCGAACCGGTTCAGCGCGGCGTACCGAATTCCTGCGCCCAGTACACGCCCATCTCGCTTTTGGAATTGACCGCGTAAGCGGCGCCCATTTCGGTGAACGCCCCGTTCATCAGGTTCGCGCAATGCGGCGGGCTTTTGATCCAGCCCGCCACCGCGTCCTCGGGTTTCATTTGCCCGGCCGCGATATTTTCACCGGTGGCGCGGTAACGGTAGCCCGCGCGCTCGACGCGCTGCGCCGGATTGGAGCCGTCGCGCCCGCCGTGGCTGAAGTAGTTGTTGCGCGCCATGTCTTCGGCGTGCCTCTCCGAAGCGGCAGCCAGCTGGTCGTTCCAGCGCAGCGGGCGCGCCGCGTTGAATTTGCGGTTGCCGCAATAGCGTGGTGACGCGCGCGCCTCGTTGATGAGATCGAGCACGCGCCGCCCTGCCGCCTGCTCCGACATCCTTACCGCCGGCGCGAACGGCGCCGCGAGCACGACTCTCAGTTCGTTTGCATCCACGTAAATGCCAACCTCGCTCATCGCGCCGTCCATGAGCTGCCTGCAATCGCCGCGCTCCGCGAGCAATTGCGCCGCACGCGCGCCGACGCCCTCGCCGCTGATGCTGAAAAAGCTCGTGCGCGTCGCGCGATAGCCGGTTGCCGCAACGCTATGCTCCAGCGTGTCGCCGTGCGCGAGTTCCCGCGCAGCGCGCTCGAGCGCACCCTGCGGCCGCAGCGGCGGGAGATTTGCCGCACCGGCGCAGCCACCCTCGCCCGCGCGTAGCCGGTCGATCACGGAATAAAGGTCGGCAGCCGCCGCGTTGCCGCAGACGGCAAGCAAAAATATGCAGCAAAAACGGGCCAGGCGCATGGTTGCGGGCCGCGGACGGAACGAATGTCCGCACCATATTGTTGTTCAGACTGCATCTTAGCAAGAGTTCGTAACGGTATGAATCGCACTTACATTGCGTTACACGAAACCGTCCGCCGCCGGCCGCCGCAGGATGCAACCGCCGCCCTATGTACGCCAGCACACCGAAAATGCGCGCCGCAAAGCGGAAAATATTTGTTTCGATACGGACCGTCGATGCGCACCGTATGCATAGTGCGCAACCGGCACACGGCTCATTACGGGCAAACGAGGTGCAATATGCGACACCTGACCGCCGCGAGCAACGAACCCCGGGATTTATTCGGGAATAGTCCGATCCCGCGCGACGTTCCGGTGATCAAGCGCGCAGTTTCGCCGGAATTGACGGCAGCGCGCTCGCTCTGCCGGCAACTACGTCGCATCCCCGCGGCGCGCGACAAGCAGCGGATCGCGCATTTGATCTGCCTGAATCTCCTGTCGATGCTGCGGCGCGACCGGGCAGCGTCTCCGCAGCGACAGGAGATGGCGGACCCTCAACCGTAAGTGTTTCCTTATGTTAGCCAGCGCACGGAACGCGCGGCTGAAAAGGCGGATAAAGAATGCGGAAGAACCGGGCTCGCGCGGCGGGCCGCTTTCAACGCGGCATTCATGACAGGAGCATCAAGATGATTAAAAAACTGGGCGCATCACTTTTGGCAGCACTGTTTCTGGCCGGTGTCTTCGGCACGCTGGCCGGTTGCAACACCATCGAAGGTGCGGGCACCGATATCCAGCAGGGCGGCAAAGCGATCAAGGACGAAGCGAAAGAACATAAAAACTACTAGACGCGCCGATTGCGGCAGATGTCTTGGCCGATATTCTGCCGGCTGCGGCAGTCGCCGGGGGCGGACGCGAAATGCGTCCGTTCGCGCGAGCAACACTGAAAAGGATGCGCCATGGGAAAACTAGCTGATACGCTGCGGGGCGTTGCGTTGCCCCTCGACAAGAAAAACCAGGTGCTGGCTCTCGACCGGGAATTCGACGACCTCAAGGCGAGCGAACAGCGGGTTGAAGCGGAGAACTCGAAACTTCAGGCTGAAGTTGATCCCGCCAGGCGCGAGCTCGAAATTCTCAAGCGGGAGATCGAGCACGGGGAGGACTCCGTATCGGAAATCACGGAGAAGATACTTATCACCATTGCCAAC
>CAZEAX010000240.1:0-7510 GCA_964510405.1 uncultured Streptomyces sp.
GACCGCGACATCTCCTTTCGCACGCCGTCACCCGGCCTGGTCGGCGGTAATTCCAAGTACAACTCCAATTCGGTAACCGTCACCGCGACGCAGCCGCTCTTTCGCTACCAGAACTGGATCACGTACGAGCAGGCGAAGAATCAGGTTTCCCAGGCGGACGCGACATTCCTGCAGGCAAACCAGGACCTGATTCTGCGGGTCGCACAAGCCTACTTCGACATCCTGCTCGCTGAAAGCAACGTGTCGCTCGCCACCGCCCAGAAAACGGCGTTTGCGGAACAACTGGCCCAGGCGAAACGCAATTTCGAAGTCGGGACCGCCACCATCACGGACGCCAACGACGCGCAGGCGCGGCACGACCTCGCGGTCTCGCAGGAAATCGCCGCACAAAACGATCTTGAGATCAAGAAACAGACCCTGCGCCAGATTATCGGCCGCACGGCCCCGGACATCGCGAAGATCGGCCGCGGCTTCGTCGCGCAATTACCAGCGCCCAACAACATGGACCAGTGGGTGGATAACGGCACTTCGACCAGCCTGCAGGTAAAGATCGCCCAATCCAACCTCGACATCGCTGCGCAGGACGTGACCAAGAATCGCGGCGGACACCTGCCTACGCTCGATGCCGTTGCCACCTACAATGATGCGGGCCAGGGCGCGGGGTTTCAGGCCGGACCGGGGTACGACACGACTATCCGCTACATCGGTCTTCAACTCGCGGTGCCGTTATACCAGGGCGGATTCGTCAACTCCAAGGTGCGCGAGGCGTTGGCCGGCCAGGACAAGGCCAGGCAGGACCTGGAGAACACCAAACGTACGGTAGCGCTCAACACCCGCACGGCATTTTTGGGCGTGACCAGCGGCGCCGCGCAGATCAAAGCGCTGGAAACCGCGCTCGTCTCGAGCCAGAGTTCGCTTGATTCGACCAAGCTCGGCCAGGAAGTCGGCGTAAGAACGCAGGTCGACGTGCTCAATGCCACGCAGCAGCTGATCAGCGCGCGCCGCGATTACGCGCAGGCGATCTGCACCTATGCAATCAACGTGCTGAAACTCAAGGCGGCGGCCGGCACTCTGAGCGATGAAGATCTCGCGTACGTGAACCAGTGGCTGGAAAAGTAGCGGCCGACACCAGCCCCAAAGCGGCGCTGCGCCGGCAAATCCTCGCCGCGCGCGACGCGCTGCCTGCAACGAAGCGGTGCGAACTTTCCGCCGCCATCACTTCGCAAATGCTTGCCCTCGATGCCTATCGCAATGCGGCCTGCGTTCTCGCGTACATGAGTTTCGGCAGCGAATTCGACACCACCGCCCTCGTGGCGGACGCGCTCGCATCCGGCAAGCGACTGTGCCTGCCACGCGTCAATCGCGACACCCGCCGGCTCGAATTGCGCGAGGTAACCAACGCCGAAAGCGACCTGCAAAGCGGCACGTGGGGCATCCGCGAGCCGCGCGTGGATCGCCCGCCGGCGGATCTAGCCCGCATCGATTTCATCCTGCTGCCGGGCGTCGCGTTCACTCCGCGTTGCGACCGACTCGGCTACGGCGGCGGCTTTTACGATCGGCTGATTCCGCGGTTCGCGAGCCGGCCGCCGCTCGTCGCCGCCGCTTTCTCGCTGCAAATATGTGAGGAGGTTCCGCTCGATGCCAACGATCAACGCATCGACATCGTAATCACCGAAAGCGCAATGTTTCGAGTGGGTAATTGAGCGATTTGGTGATTGAGGACTGAATCACCCAATCACTTAATTGCTTAATCGCTGAAATGAAGCATTTCAATGACATGCGCCGTGGCGCCGCGGTGGTCGCGCGCAAAAGCGAGTCCGGCGTCGCCCATGCGGCGCGCGCGCGCGGCATCGCACAGTATTTCACCCGCGGCGGTTATCGCCGCCGCCGCATCCTGCGCGCGGACGGCTGCGCCGGCTTCGACCGCAAGCTGCACGACCTCGGCGAAATTATAGATATGCGGACCGACGATGACCGGGCAACCCGCCGCGCACGCTTCGATCAGGTTTTGCGCGCCGAACGGCAGCAGGCTGCCGCCGATGATCGCGACGTTGCTCGCCGCATAGTAGGCGAACATTTCTCCCATGCTGTCGCCCAGCACGATGCGCGTCTGCGCCGCGATTGGCGCCCCGGCGCTGCGTCGCTGATAAGCAAACCCGGCGCGCTCGATAAGCGCCGCAACCTCGCCGAAGCGCTGCGGATGGCGCGGCACGATCAGCACCAGCACGTCCGGCACGTCGATCTGCTGCAATGCCTGCAACAACAACGCCTCTTCGCCTTCGCGCGTGCTTGCGCAGAGCAGGACGGGGCGCGCGCGACCCCATTGCTCGCGCCAGGTTGCGCCGCGTGCGACGAGTTCGGCATCCGGCGTGATATCGAATTTGAGATTGCCGGTGACGGCGACTGCCGGCGCACCGAGGGACTGCAGGCGCCCGGCGTCGGCGCGGCTCTGCGCCGCGATTCCCGACAGGTCATTGAGGCACGCCGCGGCAAAGGCGGAAAATCGCGCATACCGGCGGCATGATTTTTCCGACATGCGCGCGTTAACCAGGTAAATTGGAATCTCGCGCGCACGACATGCGCGAATCAGGTTAGGCCAGATCTCCGTCTCCAGCAGAATGCCGCAGACCGGCTTGAAGTGCGCGAGAAAACGCGCCACCGCAAAAGGAAAATCGTAAGGCAGATAACAGCGCTGCACGCCGTCGCCAAAGAGCGTAAGGCCGGTGTCGCGCCCGGTCGGCGTCATGTGCGTCAGAAGTATCCGGTGCCGTGGATACCGCCGTTGCAATTCCTGAATCAGCGGCGCGGCCGCGCGCGTTTCACCCACCGACACCGCATGCACCCAGATCAGCGGCGCTTGCGCGGCAGTCGCGTAGCGGCCGAAACGCTCGCCTACGTTTTCCAGATACTCGGGTTGGCGGCGTGCACGCCACCACAGGTGCAGCAATGCGCGCGGCAGCAGCGCGTAGAGCAACAACGTGTAACCAAGCCGCGTTACGTTCATGGCGCAAGCTCGGCGGCGGCTGATATAACCTGCTGCGCGGTCGGCGCGCGCCCGATGCCGCCGAGATTGACGGCGCGCGCGCAGCCGTAAATGCCGGTCGCCGCGGAATCGGTGGCGTTATAGATGCCCACCGTCGCCGCGCCCAATGCCGCGGCCAGATGCGTGAGACCGGTATCGATGCCGATCACCGTTCTGGCGCCCGCCAATAATCCCGCGAGTTCTTCGAGTCCCAGCGCGGGCGGGACGACCGCCGCGCGCAAATTACCGGCGATCCGCACGCTGCGTTCCCGTTCCCGGACGCTGCCGAAAGGCAATACGCATGCAATGCCCGCCGCATTCAACGCGTCGCCCAGCGTTTGCCAGTTCGTCTCGCTCCATAACTTGTAATCGCCGCTCGAAGCGTGGAGCAGCACGGCGTACGCCCCCGACCCGAGCCACGCGAATGTACGCGGCGACGCGTGTATGCCGTAGTCACACCGCGGCGGCATCGTGTAACCAATTGCGCGCGCAAGCAGCAGACGGGTCCGTTCTACGGCGTGCAGGTCCCACGGTATGCGATAAGTATGGTGATAAAACGGTGCGAGCGGCTCGCGCGCGCTGTGAAAGTCGAGCCCGTGACGGACCCCGCGAGCGGCCCGCGCGATCAACGCGCTTTTGATCAAACCCTGGGCGTCGACGATCGCATCGTAGGTTTGCGCCCGCAGGCGCCGCCGGCATACGCTGACCTCATCGCGTATCGAGCGGCGCCACCAAGCGCGCCGCCAGCGCCGCATCGCCACCGGGATGACTTCGTCCACGCCCGGATGCAGCTTCACGATCGGCACCAGCGATTCTTCCACGACCCAGTCGATGCGCGCCGCCGCACCCGCCGCTTTCAAATCGGTGACGGCGGGCAGTGCGTGTATGACATCGCCGAGGGAAGAAGTCTTGATCAGCAGGATCTTTTTCATTGGTGCGTCGGTAATTGCGCGTCCCTGAGACCGTAAGCCTACACGCAGCGAAGCATTACGCATAGAATAGCCCGACGCCGTCAACAACTGCGGTCTCGTTACGCACCGATATTTGCGATGAAAGTGTCGTCCACCCAATTGCCCGAAGTGCTCCTCATCGAGCCGCGCGTGTTCGCGGACGGGCGCGGTTATTTCTTCGAAAGCCACAACCAGCGCGAATTCGAAGCCGCCGCCGGGATGCAGGCAACTTTCGTCCAGGACAACCAGTCGCGGTCGAAAAAAAACGTGCTGCGCGGTCTGCACTACCAGAACCCGCAGCCGCAGGGCAAACTGGTTCGCGTATTGGCCGGTGAAGTGTTCGATGTAGTGGTGGATATCAGGCGCAGCTCGGTCAATTTCGGTAAGTGGACCGGCGTCACACTGTCGGAAGAAAACCGGTTCGCGCTGTGGGTTCCGCCGGGCTTCGCGCATGGATTTCTGGTCATCTCCGAACACGCGGACGTGCTCTACAAAACCACCGGCTATTACGCGCCGCAGCACGAGCACTGCATCGTGTGGGACGATTCCGACCTCGCAATCGCATGGCCGCTCGCCGGCCCGCCGGAACTCTCGCCCAAGGATCAAAAAGGCGCGCGCTTGAAGGATGCCAGGGTTTACGCGTGACGCGGATATTGATTACCGGCAGGAGCGGTCAGGTCGGCGCCGAACTGGTCACGGCACTTGCGTCGCTCGGCGAGATAATGGCGTGCGACCGCAGCCGCCTCGACCTGGCCGATTCCACCGCGATTGCCGCAACCGTCCGCGAATTTCGTCCTTCCATTATCGTCAACGCTGCTGCGTATACCGCCGTGGACCGCGCCGAAGAGGAGCCAGACCAGGCCATGGCCATCAATGGCACCGCGCCGGGCATTCTGGCAGCGGAAGCAAAGCGCCTTGGTGCGTGGCTGGTTCACTATTCAACGGATTATGTTTTCGATGGCACCAAGCCGGGCGCGTATGACGAAGAAGACGTGCCGAATCCGTTGAACGTTTACGGCCGCACGAAACTTGCCGGCGAGCGCGCGATGCAGGCATCCGGCGCGAATCATCTGATTTTGCGCACGAGCTGGGTCTATGGCGCGACCGGCAAGAACTTCCTGGTCACGATACGAAGGCTCGCCGCCGAACGCGACGAGTTAAAAATTGTGAACGATCAGTTCGGCGCGCCGACGTGGTGCCGCGATATCGCGACCGCCACGGCGGCGATCCTCGCACGCGTTGCGCAGTCCCGCAGCCAGGAGTCAAATGCTTTAAGCGGCATCTACAACATGAGCGCGGAGGGCACTGCCACGTGGTACGATTTCGCGGCCGCGATCCTCGCGGAAACCGGCGCCCCGGCGAAAAAGCGCCAGCCGAAGCTCGTGGCGATCCCCGCTTCCGATTACCCGACACCGGCAGCGCGGCCGCGCAACTCCGTGCTGAGTCACGACAAACTGCGGCAAACGTTCGACGTAGCGCTGCCATTCTGGCGCGATGGTCTCAAAGCCTGCGTTGCCGGCCGCACCTAGGTCCGCCCGTACACATCGTCAAACCGCACGATGTCGTCTTCCTCGACGTAATCCCCGGTCTGCACTTCGATGATCACCAGCGGCTCGCGTCCGACATTGGACAGCCGATGCCGGTTGCCGGCCGGGATGAAAGTCGACTCGTTGGACCGCACCGAAAACTCGCGCTCGCCATTCACGACCTGTGCGATTCCCGCAATCACCACCCAGTGTTCGCTGCGGTGATGATGCATCTGCAGGCTTAATGCCGCGCCCGGATTCACGACGATGCGCTTTAACTTGAAACCCGGCCCCTGCTCGAGCAGCGTGTAGCTGCCCCACGGGCGCGTCACGGTGCGATGTATCCTGGCCGCCGCGTGGCCAGCCAGTTTCAGGCGCTCGGTGACCGCGCGCACCTGTTGCGCCTGGTTGCGGTCGGCGACGAGCAACGCATCGGGGGTATCGACGATCAGCAAACCATGCACGCCGACACCGGCGACCACGCGATCGGCGCTCTGCACGTAGCAATCGCTGCTGTCGACCATGACCGATTCGCCGACCGTGCGATTGCCCGCCGCGTCGGGCGGCGTCAACTCGCTGACCGCGTTCCACGATCCGACGTCGCTCCACGTAAAACCAGCGTGCACCACCGCGACCCCGGTTGCTTTTTCCATCAGCGCGTAATCGATCGAAATCGCGGGCACGGCGGCAAAACTCTCCGCATCGATGTGGACCGCATCGCCTTCGCGTTCGCGCGTCGCGTTGAAGCAGCGCTCGGCCGCCGCATGCAGGTCCGGCGCGTACCGGCGCAGATTGTCGAGCACGGTTTGCGCCGTGAAGCAGAACATTCCCGAATTCCACAGGTGCGTGCCCGATGCCGCGAATTTTTCAGCCGCCGCCAACCCGGGTTTTTCGACAAACCGCGTGACGTCGGACGCGGTCTCATCGATGGCCCGCCCGCATTCGATATATCCATACGCGGTTTCGGCGCGGATAGGTCGGACACCGAAAACGACCATCCGCCCTTGCGCGGCAAGTCGCTCCGCGGCATTTACCGCCGCCGTGAATTTTTCCAGCGGCGCGACAACATGGTCGGCGGGCATTATCAGCAGGATCGTCTCCGGCCCCCACTGCTTCATTGCGTAGAGCGCGGCCAGCGCGATCGCGGGCGCGGTATTGCGCGCGCATGGTTCGAGCATGACGACCGAATCGAGTTCCGGACAAACCGCCCGGTACTCGTCGCGTGTCGCGTGGATGTATTCGTGATTGGTCACCGTAATCACGGGCCCTTTTCCTGCGAGCGCGACCGCGCGCTCGAGCGTCTTCTGCAGCAGGCTTTTTCCGTCCGCGAGGCGGATGAACGGCTTCGGATACGACTCGCGCGATACCGGCCACAGGCGCGCGCCGACACCGCCGGCAAGGATTACGGGAATCAGCATCTGTGCATTGAATTTCGTCGGTTACTTACCCAAAAATGAAGCATGGCGGCGCGCGGCGCGATCTTATGAGTGCGGGCCTTTCCAAGTATAATCAATCGGCCATCATTACAGCAGCTTAGGCGGATGAAAAAAACAGCATTGATCACCGGCATCACCGGCCAGGACGGCGCCTATCTTGCGGAATTTCTGCTCGGCAAGGGCTACGAAGTACACGGCATCAAGCGCCGTTCGTCATTATTCAATACCGACCGCATCGATCATCTTTACCAGGATCCGCATGAATCGTCCCGGCGCCTGATCCTCCACTACGGCGACATGACCGACTCGTCGGCGCTGATGCGCGTGATCCAGCAGGTGCGCCCCGACGAAATTTACAACCTCGCGGCGCAAAGCCATGTCGCGGTGTCGTTCGAAGAGCCCGAATACACCGCCAACTCCGACGCACTCGGCGCGTTGCGGGTGCTCGAAGCGATGCGCATTCTGGGCCTCAAGGATCCGGTAGCGCCAAAGCTCGCTCAAACCGCAAGCGTGATCGCTCCGGCCTGAGCGAAGCGGCACCGGCGACGCTGCGCCCGCGACCACCGCGTCGGCGGC
>CAZEAX010000241.1:0-7488 GCA_964510405.1 uncultured Streptomyces sp.
ACGACAAGGCGGGCGTCGGCTGCAACGACTGCCACATGCCGAAAGTGACGGATCCGAAAACCAGGAAGATTTACACCTCGCACTGGCAGACGAGTCCGAAGAATTACCTGAAAGAAACGTGCCTGCGCTGTCATGCGGGCTGGGACGAAACCAAGGCGCGTTACGTGATCGATTCCACTTACGCGCATATCCAGGGCAAGACCCGCAAGGCCGAATTCTGGCTCGTGCAGCTGGTAGACAAGTTTGGCGAAGCGAATGCGGTGGCTGTCGACGAAGCGGTACTGAAGGACGCGCGGCGCAAGCACGATGAAGCGCATGCGCACTGGGAATGGTGGACCGCCGCCAATGGCGCCGCGTTCCACAATACCGACCAGGCGAAAGATTCGCTGAACCGCTCGATGGTGCTCGCGCAGGAAGGCATCAAGATCCTCGATGACGCGATCAAGGCCAAACGCAGCGCGCCCGCCAAGACGACACTGGTCACCCCGCGCTGAGTGGACGTCAACCTGACAGAAGGCAGTGTTCAGCTTCCGGCTTCGCGGATATGGACCTCGGCGTACAAAGGCCGTATTGCGGCGCTGTCGGTTGCTGCGATAGCGGCCGTGTCGTTGCTGGTTGCGCAGCCATGGCGTGAGGATGCCGCGCCGATGGGCGAGGCGGCCACGGTCGCCGCGTTCACCAGTGAACTACTTTCGAAGTCCGATCTCGTGCCGGCGCTGGCCGCGCATCTGAAAAAATATCCGCGCGATGCGCGCGCGTGGGCGATTTTCGCGCGGCTCAGATTTTCGCGCGGCGACTACGCCGGGGCGGGCGCGGCGTACGCGAGTGCAGTCGCGTTGCCGGGGAAAGTTGCGCGCGATCCGCTGGTGTGGTGCGAATATGCGGACGCGGTGGCCATGGAGAACGGCGGTCGATTGGCTGGCAAGCCGCGCGAACTGATCGATCACGCCCTCGCGTTGAACAGGCGGGATCCGCGCGCTCTTGAAATGGCGGGCAGCGCCGAAATCGAGGCGGGCGACTTCGCCGCCGCGCTGCGCTATTGGGAGGAACTGCTGTCGATATTGCCGGCGGAAACGCCGGCCCGCGACGAACTCGCGATGGCAATTGAGCGCACGCGGATGCGCGCGGGCCGCTGAATTATCCCGGGTTGGGAGGCGAATCAGTGCGCGGCAACGCGCGTAACGCGCGGCGATGCCGCGCGCCGAGAACGACGATTTCCAGCGCGATGCAAGCTGCCGTCACGCCGAACGATCCCCAGATGAAGCCGGCATAACCGCCCATCGCGAAAAACTCCGCTGCGCTGCTCCAGTTCATGATAGTCGCTCCTTAAGTCCCTTGACCCAGTCGCTGTTGCGCTCGCGCTCCAAGATGATGGACCGCAGGCGCATGAGCATCGCGGCAATGCTGTACATCCAGAATGCGAGCGCCATCACGAGCATGCCGAGCAGCATCGTCCTGGCCATGGTCGGGCTTTTCATGAGACTTACAGACGCGCCCTGATGCAGGGTGTTCCACCATTTGACCGAGAAATAAATGATCGGCACATTGATGACGCCCACGAGTGCGATCACGGCGCCGGCCTTGTCCGCGCGGCGTGGATCGTCGATCGCGGCCTGCAGCGACATGAATCCGAAGTAGAGGAACAGCAGGATAAGCTCCGACGTCAGGCGCGCGTCCCAGACCCACCACGTGCCCCACATCGGTTTGCCCCATAGCGACCCCGTCCATAGAGCGACAAAAGTCATCATTGCTCCGGTGGGCGCAAGCGCCGACGCCACCATCGAGGACAAGCGCGTATTGAAAGCGAGGCCGACGCCGGCCCACATCGCCATCACGATGTATAGGAACATCGACATCCATGCAGCAGGTACGTGGATGAAAATGATGCGGTACGCTTCGCCTTGCTGAGCGTCGGTGGGCGCGAGGAAAAAGCTGATGTAAAGCCCGCCGATTGCGAGCAATGCCGCGGCCGCAAAGAACCACGGGATAAACCTGCCCGCGAGCGGATAGAAGCTTGCCGGCGACGAATACTTGAACCAGTTGATTGTCATGTGGGCGTTACCGTTAATTCGTTTATTCGACTGCTATGCGAACGGACACCGCGGTTGCCCACGGTGCGAAAACCAGTGCGACCAGCAGCAGCGCGCCGAGCAGCGACAGGTGCGCGGTCGCGCCCAACCCGGAGGCGGTCGCTTCGACCGCGCCGGCGCCGAATATCAGCACCGGCACGTACAGGGGCAGCACGAGCAGCGACAGCAGCGCGCCGCCGCCGCGCACGCCCAGCGTAAGCGCCGCGCCGACCGCGCCGATCAGGCTCAGCGTCGGCGTGCCCAGCAGCAGCGATGCTAGCAGAACGAGCTGCGCATCGGCATTCAAATCGAATTGCAGGCCCAGCAGCGGCGCGATGATGACGAGCGGCAGCCCCGAGGCGAGCCAATGCGCGGCGATCTTCGCCAGCACCAGCATCGTCAATGGATGGGGCGAGAGCGCAAGCTGCTCGAGCGTGCCGTCCGCATAGTCGCCGGCGAAGAGGCGCGCCAGGGCCAGCATGGAGGCGAGCAAAGCCGCGACCCAGACGACGCCGGGGCCCATCAATCGCAACAACGCCGTCTCCGAACCGACGCCGAGCGGAAACAGACTCGCGACGATCGCAAAGAAGATCAGCGTCGTCAGCAGGTCGGCACGATGACGCAGAGCCGTCAGCAGATCGCGGCTGGCGACCGCCAACAGCGCATCGATCAGGCGCGGCGCGTTCATTGCCCGAGGTCCACCCGCCGCGTCATGCGCGCTTCGATCGCAACTTCCTGGTGGGTGGTCAGAACTACGATGCCGCCGCGGTCCAGGTGCGATTCGACCAGTTCCTTGATGACCGCGAGCGCGGCGACATCGAGTGCAGTGAAGGGTTCGTCGAGTATCCACAATTCGCGCGTGGCGGAGAGGCACAGTCGCGCCAGTGCGACGCGGCGGCGCTGTCCCTGCGA
Source organism: uncultured Streptomyces sp. (assembly GCA_964510405.1). Lineage (GTDB taxonomy): Bacteria > Pseudomonadota > Gammaproteobacteria > Burkholderiales > SG8-41 > PALSA-1004. The sequence goes on from CAZEAX010000241.1 coordinate 2,982, forward strand.
CAGCGCTTTGCAGGGCAGGTGGCGAAAATCGCGGATACCGAGTTTGTGCAGCGCGGCGTCGATAGCGTCGGCATCGGCGGGCAGTCCGCCGGAACTCGCCGACAGCCGCAGATTTTCGGTGGCGGTGAGTTCGTCTTTCACGCCGCTCAAGTGCCCGAGGTAGGTCAAATGAGAGCGGTAGTCGTCGGCGTCCGTGTGGATATCGTTGCCGCGCCAGCTTATGGTGCCGGCGGCGGGCGGGAGCAGACCGCACAGGTTGCGCAACAGGCTCGTTTTACCGCTGCCGTTGGGGCCGCGCACTTCCAGCAGCGTATGCGGCGCCGCTTCGAAGCTGAGATTCGCAAACAGCCGGCGCTCGCCGCGCACGCATTCCAGTTGTTTTATCGCAAGCATGTCGCCGCGTCCGTCCGCGGTCCCAGGGGATCATGGAAAACCGCGCGATGATACCTTACTTGGCGGTGCGGCGCGTGCGGATGATTCAATCGACCTTGATTTGGATCAACTCGATTCCGGCCCGCCGTTCTAGCATAACTCTTCATAAACCGCGCACCATGGAAAGCGCTGGATGCAATGCTTTCGCGGGTCGCCGGTGCCGTCATTCCTTAAGAGGAGATAGACCATGCCAGGCCAGCAGGTACTCAAAATTTCGCAGGCGGCTCCGCACGGGCTCGCGTTGCTGCAGGATCCCACGCTCAACCGGGGAACGGCGTTCACCGAGCAGGAGCGCGACGCGCTCGGCCTGCGCGGGCTCCTGCCGCCGCATGTATTGAGCCAGGACGAGCAGGCCACGCGCGTGCTGATCAATTTGCGCAGGCTCGCCGAGCCGCTCGATAAATTCGTCGCCCTGAATTCGCTGCACGACCGCAACGAGGCGCTGTTCTTTCGCGTGCTGTGCGACAACATCGACGAAATGCAGCCGCTCGTTTACACGCCGACCGTCGGGCTCGCATGCCAGAAGTTCGGGCACATATTCCAGCGCCCGCGCGGGATCTTCATCGGCGCCAACGATCGCGGCCGGGTGGAACAGGTGTTGCGCAACTGGCCCTATCCGGCGCAGTTGATCGTCGTCACCGACGGCGAGCGCATTCTGGGACTTGGCGATCTCGGTGCCAACGGCATGGGCATACCGGTCGGCAAGCTGTCGCTGTATACCGCCTGCGCCGGCGTGCATCCCAATCAGTGCCTGCCGGTCACCATCGATGTCGGCACCAACAATGAAGCGCTGCTTGAGGATTCGTTTTATATCGGCTTGCGCCAGCACCGCATCACCGGCGCGCCCTACGACGAATTGATCGAGGAATTCATTACCGCGGCGCACAAGGTGTTCCCCGGCGTTCTCATTCAGTTCGAGGACTTCGCCAACCACAATGCATTCCGCCTGCTGCAGAAGTATCGCAGCCGCATCTGCACGTTCAACGACGATATCCAGGGCACCGCGGCGGTCGCGCTGGCCGGAATTTTCTCGGCGTTGCGCATTACGGGCGCGAAGCTGACCGATCAGAAGATCCTGTTTCTCGGCGCGGGCGAAGCCGCCACCGGAATCGCGGACCTCATCGCTTCCGCAATGGTCGCGCAAGGCCTGTCGGAAACGGCGGCGCGCCAACGCTGCTGGCTCGTCGATTCGAAAGGGCTGGTGGTCAGTAGCCGCACCGATTTGCCGGCGCAAAAAATTCCGTACGCGCACGAGCACGCGCCGGTCGGCGATTTTTTGTCGGCGATCAAGGCGCTGAAACCGACGGGCATTATCGGCGTTGCCGCGGTCGGCGGATCGTTCACGCCGCAAGTGCTGCAGGAAATGGCGCGACTCAACGAACGGCCGATCGTGTTTGCTTTGTCCAATCCGACGTCCAAAGCGGAATGCGATGCCGAGCAGGCCTACCGCGGGACCAATGGCAAGGCGCTGTTCGCCTGCGGCAGCCCGTTCGATCCGGTGCAGCTCAACGGCAAAACGTTCGTGCCGCGCCAGGGCAACAACTCCTATATTTTCCCCGGGGTCGGTCTGGGCGGCATCGTCAGCCGTGCGCGCCACATCACGGACGACATGTTCATGGCGGCCGCGCACGCACTCGCTCATCTTGTAACGGAATCCGATCTGGAGCAGGGCAGCCTGTATCCCGCGCTGCCGCGGATCCGCGAAGTATCGCTGCATATCGCGCATGCGGTGGCCGAAACCGCCGCCAAGAACGGCCTCGCCGGCGCGCCGCCCGCGCCGGACATGTTGAAGCACATAAAGGCGCAGATGTATGACCCGCACTATTAACAACGTGGCGATCAGGGGCGGCGCGACATGATGTTTCAGGTGCGGATCCATGGCAGAGGCGGACAAGGAGTGGTGTCCGCGGCCGAAATGCTGTCGCTCGCGGCTTTCGACGAAGGGCGTCACGCGCAGGCGTTTCCGAGTTTTGGTTCCGAGCGCATGGGCGCGCCGGTGATGGCGTTCTGCCGCTTCGATGACAAGGAGATCCGCACACGCGAACCGGTGCTGCAGCCGGACGCGCTGATCATCCAGGATCCGACGCTGCTGCATCAGGTCAATCTCTTCAGCGGATTGTCGCCGGGCGGTTACATCCTGATCAATTCGACGCGTACCTTCGAGGAACTCGGCATCGGCGAATTCGTGCGCAATTTCGATCACCGCCATTTGTGCACGGTGCCCGCCACCGAACTCGCGTTGAAGCATGTCGGCCGCCCGTTGCCGAACGCCGCGCTGCTCGGGGGATTTGCGGCGATCAGCGGTGAGTTGCAGTTCGAATCGGTCGCCAAGGCGATCCAGGAAAAGTTTCCCGGCAAGGTCGGTGCAGCGAATGTGGCGGCGGCGCGCGCTGCTTACGAACTCACGCTGGCCGCCATCAATGCAGGAGCGGTGCATGCTTAAGCAAATGGAAGGCTCGCTCGCGGTCGCGCAGGCGGTTGCGTTGTGCCGCCCGGAAGTGATTTGCGCGTATCCGATCACGCCGCAAACGCACATAGTCGAAGGACTCGGCGAGATGGTGAAAGACGGCGAACTCAAGAATTGCGAGTTCATCAACGTCGAATCGGAGTTCGCGGCGCTGTCGGTGGCCATCGGCGCATCCGCCGCCGGCGCGCGCAGCTACACCGCCACCGCAAGCCAGGGCATATTGTTCATGGCCGAAGCGGTCTACAACGCCGCCGGCCTCGGCCTGCCCATCGTGATGACCATCGGCAATCGCGCGATCGGTGCGCCGATCAATATCTGGAACGACCACTCCGACAGCATGGCCTTGCGCGACGCGGGGTGGATCCAGCTCTTCGCGGAAACCAACCAGGAAGCCGCCGACCTGCACATCCAGGCGTTCCGCCTCGCCGAGGAGCTGTCGTGTCCGGTGATGGTGTGCGTCGACGGTTTCATCCTCACGCACGCCTACGACCGCGTCGACATTCCGGACCAGGCGCAGGTCGACACCTATCTGCCGCCGTTCGAGCCGGTGCAGGTCATGGATTGCAACGAACCGGTATCGATCGGCGCAATGGTGGGGCCCGAAGCATTCATGGAAGTGCGCTATTTGCAACATCACAAGCAGGAGCGCGCGCTCGAGTTGATCCCGCGACTCGCCGCGGAATTCAGGGCGCAGTTCGGCCGCGACTCGGGCGGGCTCATCCGCAGTTACCGCTGCGAAGACGCGGAGACCATCGTCGTCGCATTGGGCTCGCTCGTCGGCACGGTCAAGGATGCAGTCGATGAAGCGAGGGCGGGCGGGCACCGCATCGGCGTCGTGTCGATCTGCTCGTTCCGGCCGTTTCCGCTCGTCGAAGTGCGTGCTGCGCTCGGCAAGGCGAAGCGCGTCGTCGTGCTTGAGAAATGTCTCGCCGTCGGCATCGGCGGCATCGTTTCAGACGGTGTCCGCAAGTCTCTTTCGGGCATTCAGTTGAAGGGCTATACCGTGATCGCGGGGCTCGGCGGCCGCGCCATTACCAAGCAATCGCTGCTGACGTTGTTCGGGCGGGCACTGCGCGACGAGCTCGACGAGTTGAATTTTCTCGATCTCGACTGGGACATCGTCAAGCGCGAACTCGCGCGCGGCAAACAACAACGCCGCGCCGGGCCCACCGCCGAAAACATTTTGCGCGACCTGGGTCAAACCGTCGCGCGCATCGCCTAGGATGAAATCATGAGCATGCAACCGGTCAAATTTTATCAAGCCGGCACCTTCACGGTCGGCAACCGGCTGCTGGCTGGTTCCGAACGCACGGTGCAGGCGAACATGCGGCGTACGAATTCACTCAACTCGGGCCACCGCGCGTGCCAGGGCTGCGGCGAGGCGCTGGGCGCGCGCTATGCGATCGACGCTGCGATGCAGGCCACCGGCAACCAGGTGATGGCGGTCAATGCGACCGGCTGTCTGGAAGTTTTCTCAACGCCGTACCCCGAAACTTCGTGGCAGATTCCATGGCTGCATTCGCTGTTCGGCAATGCCGCGGCGGTCGCGTCGGGTGTCGCAGCCGCGATGCGCGTAAAGGGGAAGGCGGGCGTCAAGGTAATCGCGCA
>CAZEAX010000242.1:0-7483 GCA_964510405.1 uncultured Streptomyces sp.
GGCTCATGCCGGTCATGTCGAGCAGCACGCCGCCGAAAGCGACCGACTCGCCTTCCGTCGTCAGCCCGCCGCCGCGCACGGTGACCGGAACGTTGTGGGTTTGCGCCGCGCGCAGCAATTTTGCAATCTGTTCCGCGCTGCGCGCTATCACCACGCCGTGCGGCAATCCGTACGCAGTGCCGCCGGCATCGGTCGCGAATGCGCCGCGCGCGGCGATGCTTTCGAGAATTTCGACGTCCTCATTCACAAGCGACGCGACGAACCCGTTCCAGTTGGCGCCGTTCCAGCGCGCGGGATTGGTCTGTTGCCGCTTGATGCCTACGAGCGCGTCGGGGCCGACCGGGCAGTGGCCGAAAGTGCCGCTGCCGGGCTTTGCAACATTGATCGAATTCGCCCGGCCCCTCACCCCTGGCCCCTCTCCCTGCAAGGAGAGGGGAACGTTGAGCGCAAATGGTCCGTCAACCATTTGCGGAATCTTTAACGCTGGCGGTGTCCATTTTGGAGTATGTCGCGGGAAATTTCCGAAAGCGGGATTATCCGACTTTTCCCGCTGCATGTGCGACAGAATAGCCCTGGTGGAGTCGCACGCTCATGATTTGGCAAGCGTGGGCATAATACGCGGCACGGTTATATGAACTGTGGCAGGGAGACGGCCGTTGGGAGTCAGACAACATTATCGCTGGATGGAGTGGTTGTGCCTGTGCATGCTCGCAGGTGCGCAATGCGCGCACGCGGCGGCGCCTGCCGCCATTCCCGAACAAACCGGCCTCATCGTCGACCAGGCTGATGTCCTCGGTGCAGACGCGCGGGCGGCACTGAAGGCGCGCCTTGATACCATCCAGTCGGCGGGGCGCGCGCAGGTTGCGATACTGATCTCGAGCGGGATCAACGACGAGCCGCTATCCGATTATTCGCTGCGCGTCGCGGAAGCTTGGCGGCTGGGCCGCGCCAAACGCGACGACGGCCTGCTGATTCTTGTCGTGCCCGCCATCAACGCCGCGCGCATCGAAGTCGGCTACGGTCTTGAAGGCGATATACCCGACGCGGTTGCATCGCGGTGGATCGACGAACTGCTGCCCGCGATCAGAAAGAGAGAATTGGCCCAGGGGCTGGATCGTCTGCTCGACGAAATCGACGCGAAGCTGCCGCCCGCCGCCGCCAAGAAATCTGCCGGCGACGAAAATTATCTTTTTCCCGACCACCCCGAATGGCGGCTGCCCTTCGTGCTCGTGGTGTTTTCGCTGTTCTCGCTGTTTCCGCTGATGGCGGGCCGCTGGGGCAGCATTGCCAGCGCGTTTCTGCTGGCGGCGTTTTACGGCGGCGCGGCGTGGTCGTTGTGGAGTTCGCGCAACGCGGGCCTGGCCGCCGCCGCGATCGCGTTTCCGCTGCCGCTCCTGTGGGGGCTGAACCGGGCCGACAGCGCGCGGCTGCCCCGCGTGATGCAGTATGGGAAGACGTTCGGCAACCTGTGCGGGGTGCTGATGTTTTTCGCCATCGTCACGCTTTTTGTCGGCGTCGGCCTGTGGGCGGGCGGCGCGAAGGAATTGTGGGCCGCGCCGATATTTTCGGGACTGCTCGCGCTGGGGCTCGCGGCGTTTTTGTTTCCCGGCGCGCAACGCGGCCTGATGATCGTGCTGCGCAGCGCCTGCCACTTCGCGATGATATTGACCTTCGCGTATCTAGGCTTGCAGCCGTTCGTCGCGGATCCGGCCGCCATTGCGTTTTCGGCGGCCGGCGCATTTACCGCGCTGGTCGCGCTCGCGCTTTACCTCGATGCGCACGAACGCAAGTCTGAAGGGGCGACGCGCTGGTCTTTGTGGCTGATCGGCATCGCCCTGGTGATCGCGGTGCCGTTCGGATTGCTGGTGCTCGTGCAGGCCGTGATCGGTGAGGATTTCCGCACGCAATTGACGCAGGTGGCCGCAGGCGGCGGAACGGTCGGCGGAATTTTGTGGTGGGCGGCGCGGCTGGGTTTCTTCACCGCATTGAACGCAGGCCTGGGCGGCCGCTTCGGCGGCGGCGGCGCGGGACGCGGCGATTGATGCATGGTGAGCGCTTCGGCCATCCATAAGCCGGGCAATTTGTCCCGGCCCGGCGGTCAGTGCAGTACACTGACATCCCGCCAACGATGGTTCCGATGAAACACGCGACCGCACACACCGCGAAGATACCGCTCAATGAACCGCTGTTCCGCGGCAAGCGGCGGCTGCGCATCGCGCTGGTCGGCCTGCCCAACAGCGGCAAGAGCACGTTCTTCTCGTCGGTGGCGAGCACTTCGGTCGAAACGGGCGCACTGGCAGGCACGCACAGCGCCTATAACGAATGCGCGGTGCAGATCGGGTTCGACGAAGCGCGCGTGATCGATCTGCCGAGCATCCGCTCGCCGCACAATCTCGATTCGGAAGACCGCGCAGCCCTCAAGTATCTGTTGTGGGGCGACGAGCGGCCGCCCGTGACTCAGCACGAACCGGACGGTCCGCCCGCGCCGTTTGCGCCGCCGGATGTGATCGTGCAGGTGCTCGACGCGACCGCGCTCGAATACCATCTCGAGCTCACGCTGAAGCTCGCCAAATTCGGGCGCCCGCTCGTGGTCGCGTTGAACAAGATGGACGAAGCGCAGGAGCGCGGCATCTACGTGAACGCGAAAGTATTGAGCGCGCGGCTGGGCGTGCCGGTGGTGGCCACCGCGGCGATCATGGGGCACGGTATCGCGGAGTTGTTTCGCGCGGCAGTACGCGCCGTGCGCGCGGGCACGTGTCCGCTCGCGCAACCGCCCAGCCCGCACATCACCGCGGCGCTGGCGCCGCTCTCGCAGTTGCTGAGCGCGCCGGAGATCCAGCACGCGTTCCGCGTGCCGCCGCAATTGCTCGTGTCGCAGATCGCGGAGGGCGACCCCTATTTTCTCGACGAGATGCGCGAGCACTTTCCGGGCTATTTGTCTGAAATCGAACGCCTGCTCGCGGACGCGGGCCGCGCGATGCCGCGCCCGTTGACGGACGAATTGCATGCCGACCGCCATCATCGCGCGGCCACGCTGTTCGAAGCCGCGACGCGGCTCGGCGCGCCGCACGAGGGCCGCGGCTGGCGCTACTGGCTCGACGAATTGTTTCTGAGCCCGCGCTGGGGTTTCATCGGCAGCGTCGCGGTATTCGCAGCCGTGCTGTTCGTCGTGTTCTACGTGAGCGGCTGGATCGACAGCATGACTTCGGCGCGGCTCGTGGAAATGACGACGGAGTGGAAGCCGGAATCGACCGCCGGCGTTGTCGGCCGCGCGGTCGTCGACGGTTTGATCGGCCTCGTCGGCATCGTGGTGCCGTACATGATTCCGCTCGTGCTGCTGCTGGTGGCGCTCGAGGAAGCGGGCGTGATGGCGCGCATCGCGTTCGCGGTCGATCGCACGTTTCACCGCATCGGCCTGCACGGTGGAGTGGCGGTGCCGTTTCTGCTGGGACTCGGCTGCAACGTGCCGGCGATTTCCGCGATCGGCAATACGACGACCGGACGCGAGCGCGTGATGGCGTCATTGCTCGTGACTTTCGTGCCGTGTTCGGCGCGCTCGGCGATCATACTGGCGCTCGCGGGCAAGTATCTCGGCGCGGTCGGCGTGTGCGTAATTTTTCTGCTGACCATGGCGGTGATCGCGATACTCGGCCAGGTCCTGCGCCGCCGCTATCCGCGCGGCGGCCCGGGGCAGGTGCAGGAGATTCCGTCTTATAAAATGCCGCGCTGGCGGCCGATGGTGCGCGAAACATGGGAGCGCACGAGCGACATTCTGACGATCGTGACGCCGCTCTTGGTCGGCGGCAGCGTCGTGCTGGCGCTGCTCGCGCATGTCGGCGCGGACCAGTACATCAACAAGTTGCTCTCGCCGATCACGTACTGGTGGCTGGGGCTGCCGGTGGTGCTCGGCGTGCCGATCCTCTTCGGCGTATTGCGCAAGGAGCTTTCGCTCCTGATGATTTACCAGGCGCTCGGCAGTTTCGACGTCGGCAATTATCTCGACCCGGTGCAGATCATGACGTTTCTGCTGTTCCTGACTTTCTACGTGCCGTGCATTTCGACATTCGCCGTGATGCTCAAAACCATCGGCCGGCGCGAGGCGCTGTTCTCGGTCGCGCTCTCGGTCGGGGTGGCGCTGCTGGTGAGCGGGATCGCGCGGTTCGGCCTCGAGGGTGCGCGGTATCTCACCAGTTAGAGGGCTCTAAAATCCGTATAGCCGCGCCGGGTTGTCCACCAGCACCTGTTTGCGCAACGCGGCATCCGGTATCCACGCAGTCAACAGATCGCATAGATCGCCGTCGTTCGGCATCGCGCTTTTGACCATGACGTGCGGCCAGTCGCTGCCCCACACGACCTGCGCCGGAGCGGCGGCGAGCAGCGCATGCGCGTAGTTGTTGGTGTCGGCATGCGGCAGCGGTTCCGCCGATATACGGTAGGGGCCGGTAAGCTTCACCCACGCGCGGCCGGCCTGCATCATGCGCAGCAGCGCGTGAAATCCCGGGTTGCCGGTGCCGTGATCGGTCTTCATGTAACCCAGGTGTCCGTACACGGTGTCGACCGGAAAGTCCGCGAGCAGGCGGTCGAGATCGGGAAACTCGTCGACATGCATCAGAAATTCCATGTGCCAGCCGAGCGGTTTTATTTTCTCCGCGAGCGCAGTCAGCCCGGCGAGCGGCAGCGTGCCCGGCTTGCGATCCTTGACGTCGACGATATTGACGCGCACGCCGCGCACGCCGGCGTCGTGCATGCGTGCGAGCTCGCCGGCGTTTATGTCATCGGCGACCACGGCGACTCCACGCAAGCGCGCGGGATCCGTTTTCATCGCGTCGAGCATCGCGCTGTTGTCGGTGCCGTAGACGCTCGGCTGCACGAGTACGGCGCGCTCGACGCCGAGCGTATCGAGCATGCGCCGGTAATCGGTCAGCAGCGCGTCGGGCGGCGTGTAGATGCGCCCGGCAAAATAGTCGTAGCGCGCAGCCGGGCCGCAGATGTGCGCGTGGCAATCGGTCGCGCCCGGCGGCAGCTTGAATTGCGGCGCGCGCGTACGGGCATCGAACGCGGCGCACAGCGGCGCTCCGGGATGCGCTGTCGACTTGATGTTGGTTGGCTGCGCGGGGAAACTCATGGTTTAATCTCGGCTCGAAAAGTGAATGACGCGAAGTTTAGCAGTTAGCGCCGCGCGGATTCCACCATCAGCAGGATTGCAAGAGCAGGCAATACCGCAGCCGCAAGAGCGCGGGCGATTCAAGTACACCAAAACGTCGAGGAGATTATGGCTGCATATGGTTTTATTTTTCGCCCGCTCATGCTGGCGGGGCCACCGCTTGCCGCACTCGCAATGGGCATGATGGCCGCACCGGCATGGGCGCAGGACAATTATCCGCAACGTCCGGTGCGCATGGTGGTGCCGTTTGCACCGGGCGGCGCGTCGGATTTCGTCGGGCGCATCCTGCAGCCGAAGATGAGCGAGGACCTCGGCCAGCAGGTCGTGATCGACAATCGCGCGGGCGCCGCCGGCAACATCGGCGTCGAGGTCGCCGCGCGCGCGAATCCCGACGGCTACACGGTATTGCTCGGCAATATCGGCACGATGGCGATCAACCCGGGCCTCTATCTGAAATTTCCGATCAGGCCGGTGTCCGATCTGATTGCGATCGCGCAGGTCGTCGATGTGCCCGGTTCGCTGGTCGTGCATCCGTCGCTGCCGGTCAACAACGTGAAGGAACTGATCGACTACGCGAAAGCCAACCAGGGCAAGCTGAACTTCGGGTCGCCCGGCACCGGCAGCGCCAACCAGCTCGAGATGGAATCATTCATGCGCGCGACCGGCATCAGGATGACGCACGTTCCTTACAAGGGCGGGGCGGGGCCCGCGGCGATTGCGCTGCTCGGCAACGAAGTGCAACTCATGTTTGTAACGCTGTCCTCGGCGATTACATTCGTGAAGCAGGGACGGCTGCGCGCACTGGGCGTGGTGGCGCCCAAACGGGTCCCGGCGGTTGCCGATGTGCCGACGATGGCCGAGTCCGGATTTCCGACCATGACCGTGGGTTCGTGGCAGGGCGTGTTCGTGCCCAAGGGTACGCAGCAGGAGATCGTCAAAAAACTTTATGCGGTCGTGATCAAGGTCATGGCAGACGCCAACGTGAAGAAGCGGCTCGCCGACGGCGGCGTCGACGTCGTCGTCAGCAAGTCGCCGGAAGCTTTCGGCGAATTCGTCAGGGCCGAGAACGTGCGGTGGGGCAAGGTCATCAAAGACGCGGGCGTCGTGGCCGAGTAAACGCACGCAAGCACTAGAACCTATCTCAAAAACCCAAAGCAGCAACCAGCCGCAGATAAACGCCGATGAAAACCAAGGAAACAAACGGACAATTCGCCTAAATCCGATATAGCGTTGCGGGATTGAGTAATTTCAAGCGCCCTTAAGTCCATCCGTAATTTTTGGTTTTGCTCTTATCTGCATTCATCTGCGTTTATCTGCGGCTTCAAACGATTTTTGAGACCACTTCTAGAAAGGAAACAGCCGCATGCCGTTTCACCGCTTTGAAAATATCGAAAGCAATTTCCTGACGCCGCATCTGTCGAGCGCGCGCGGGCCGGTGATCGAAGGCAAGTACATGTATTTCTGCCTCGTCAACAAGGTCGCCGGCACGGGCTCCGACCTGCATTACCATCCCAACGAACTGCTGATTTTCCCAGTGCGCGGCAAGATCAACGCCATCGTCGGCAAGGACCGGCGCATCGCGCCTACGGGCATGTTCGTGCACGCGCCCGCGTACGCGCGGCATTCGATGCGCGCGACCGAAGACGGCGACTGCTCGTACCTCTACATCAAGGACAAAACGTGGACGGTGGTCGGTCTCGCCGAAGACGAGGCGGTGCCGGACAAGGCGATGACTGTCGCCGAAGTGAACAAGAAGTACAGCGTCGGCGACCGCGACAAGCATCAGAAAGCCCAGGGCCGGTCGCAGGCGGTCATCGAAGGCGTCAAGGTCTGTTACTACCCGGTCGTCGAGGCGTTCGATGCGCCGCCGGTGTCGGCGAAGCGCGCGAACTGGATCGAAGGCGAGCGTCTCGCGTTCGGCTATTTCGAGGCGGCGGCCGGCAGCGAAGAATCGGAGCAAGCGGCGGCGCACGAAACGTTCGTCTACGTTTTGCACGGCGAACTGGCGGCCGAATGCAAAGGCGAGAAGAAATCGCTCAAAGCCGGTTATATCCTGCAGGCCGCGCGCGGCGACCAGTACGCGATCAAGGTCAAGTCGCCGTTCGCGCGCTACGTGAGCGTGCACTCGACGGCATTCCTTGAGAACCTGATCGACTCGATGACGCCCGGGCAGGCCGAGCAGGCGCGCATCAATATGAAGGCGAACTGAGCGCGGTTCTTTTTACTTAACGTTGCCGGTGATATGCGCGTGCTGCAATTGCACGCGTCAATATCGACCGAATGGTTAGCCGGCCTCCAGGCAAGACTTTATCCACTCTT
>CAZEAX010000243.1:0-7477 GCA_964510405.1 uncultured Streptomyces sp.
CTCGCACCTCGCCGGCGAGTTATTCAAGACCATGGCCGGCGTCGATATCGTCAATGTCCCGTACAAAGGCGCACCCCAGGCGACGGCCGACGTCGTCGGCGGGCAGGTGCAGCTCTCATTGAGCACCATGCCTACCGCGTTGCCACTGGTGCGCGCGGGGAAATTACACTCGCTGGCAGTCACCAGCTTGAAGCGCGTGCCGGCGACGCCGGAAATTCCTGCCATCGCCGAAACGGTGCCTGGATTTGACGTGCGCACGTGGCAGGGTCTGCTGGCTCCGCTGGGCACTCCGCCGGCGATCATCTCTAAATTGCGGGAACATGCGCTGAAGGCGTTGGGCGCTCCCGATGTCACCGAGCGGCTAACCGCCCAAGGCTATCAGACGGTCGGCAACACGCCGCAAGAGTTCACGCAGACGATTGATACCGAAATTGCGCGGTGGAAAACCGTGGTCAAGACTGCTCGCATCAAGCCCATAGAACAATAGCGACGACCGCTGCAAGGATCGCGGTACTGCGGCAAAATACGATCCTGTCACAAGCGACGACACCTGCCCCGGCAGGTAGTATAAAAAGGATTCCGACATGAACAAACCGGTCACCGAATTCAGCACCATCGCCGCCGCGCGCGCGAACTATCCCGCGCTCGAACGCTGGACATATATGGATCTCGCCGGCCGCGGCGTGCTGTCGCGCGACGTGCGCGCCGCGATCGACGCGCAACTCGACGAGCGCATGATGAACGGCGGCGACAAGGAAAAGTTTTTCGCGCTGATCGAGCGTACGCGCGCGAAGTTCGCGCAGCTGATCAACGCCGAGCCCGACGAGATCGCGTACACCAAGAACATTTCCGACGGCCTCAACATGATCGCGACCGGGCTGGCCTGGAAAACCGGCGACAACGTCATTGTGTGTCCCGATCTCGAGCATCCGAACAATGTCTACGTGTGGCTCAACCTGCGGTCGCGCGGACTCGAAGTGCGCGCAGTCAAGCCGGTCGCGGGGCACATACCGGCCGACGAAATCATCGCGCGCATGGATACACGCACGCGCGTCGTCACCGTTTCGACTGTCACGTTCGCGCCCGGTTTTCGCACCGACATCGACAAGCTCGGCCGCGCGTGCCGTGAGCGCGGCGTGCTGTTCCTGGTCGACGGCGCGCAGTCGGTCGGCGTGCTGCACACCGACGTCAAGAAATCGAACATCGACGCGCTCGCCGTGTCGACGCAAAAAGGCCTGCTCGGCCTCTACGGCATGGGATTCGTGTACTGCCGGCGCGAGTGGGCGGAAAAAATGCGCCCCGCATATCTCGCGCGCTTCGGCGTCGATCTCGGTGAAGCGCACGAAGCGTCAATGGGCACCGAAGAATTCAAGCTGATGCCCGCGGCGCGCCGCTTCGATCTTGGCAACTACAATTACGTCGGCGCCGCGGCGGTCGATGCGGCGATGACGGAAATACTGGGTCACGGCACGCAGCAGGTCGAGCGTTACGTTACGCAGCTCGGGCATGCGCTCGCCCAGGGCTTTCTCGACCTCGGCCTGCCGGTGTCGGGCGGCAAGCCCGGCCCGCACCTCGCGCATATCGTGACGGTCGGCACGATGGACGACAACCACTACGGCAGCAACGACGAGAAATTCAACCGGTTGTATGCGTGGCTGGGCGAAAACCGCGTCAAGCTCTCGATCCGGCGCGGCGTGCTGCGCTTCTCGCTGCATATCTACAACAACATGGACGACGTCGCGCGCGTGCACGAGCTCACACGCGCTTTCCTGAAAAAATGAATTATGTAGATTCCGCCACCGGCGCCACGTATTCACTCGACAAACCTCGCTGGTGCGGCGACGGCGGCGCCTATCTGAATCTGGGCGACGCGCCGGGCCTCACGCGCGGCGAGATCGACACGTCGCGGCGCTCGGTGTGGCGTTACGCCAAAGCCATGCTCGTCGATGCCCGGGACGCGGTAACGCTCGGCGAAGGGTGGACGCCGCTGATATGCGGCAAGCTCGACGGCGTGGCGGTCACGCTGAAACTGGAATTCATGATGCCGACCGGTTCGTTCAAGGACCGCGGCATGACTACGCTGATCACGTACTTGAAGAGCCGCGGCATCACGAGCGTGCTCGAAGATTCTTCGGGCAACGCGGGCGCGTCGCTCGCCGCTTATTCCGCGGCGGCCGGCATGAAGAGCCGCATACTCGTGCCGGAGACCGCGTCGTATCCGAAGATCGCGCAAATGGCCGCTACCGGCGCCGACGTGGTCACCATCAAAGGCTCGCGCCAGGACGTCGCGGACGCCGCGCTGCGCTATTCGACGGAAATTTTTTACGCCAGCCACAACTGGCAGCCGTTTTTCCTCGAAGGCACCAAGACCCTCGCCTACGAGTTGTGGGAGCAGTTCGGCTTCAAGATTCCGGACAACATCGTGTTTCCGGTCGGTTACGGCAGCAATATGTGCGGCTGCGAGCGCGGGTTTGCCGAACTGAAGCGGCGCGGTGAAATCGACCGGATACCGCGCCTGTTCGGCGTGCAGGCCGCCAATTGCGCGCCGTACTTCGCCGCGTTTCAGGCCGGCGTCGAGGAACTTGTGCCGACCGCAATCACGACCACGATCGCGGAAGGCATCGCGTCGTCGAAGCCGACGCGCGTGCGCGACGTGTTGCGTGCGGCGCGCGAATCGGGCGGCGGCATACTCGCCGTGACTGAAGATGAAATCGTGTCCGCGCTCGGCGCGCTTGCGCGGCAGGGACTGTACGTCGAGCCGACGAGCGCCGCGGGGGCCGCAGGACTTCGCCAGTTGCTGAAGGCCGGGACGATCGCTGCGAACGAGACGACGGTACTGGTGCTTACCGGGTCGGGCCTGAAAGCGTCGGAAAAAATCGGCCAGCTGCTGAACGTCGGCGCGCGCGGCGAATAAAACGCCGGCGCCGGCATTACTCCAGTTTCAGGTTTGCCGTCTTCACGATCTGGGCCCACTTGTCGATTTCTTTCTTGAGCCAGGCGCCGAGCTGTTCGGGCGTCATCGGATAAACGTCGGCGCCCTGCCTGGCCAGATTTTCTTTCATCTCGGCGGTGCTGAACGCCTTGATGATTTCGCCGTTGAGCCGGGCGACGATGTCCTTCGGCGTGCCGGCTGTCGCGAGTACGCCCTGCCAGCTGCCCGTTTCGAAATCTTTGAGCCCGCTTTCGGCGACGGTCGGCACGTCCGGAATGGCGGCCACGCGTTTCGCGCTCGAAACCGCGAGCAGTTTCAGCTTTCCCGATTTTACGTGCGGGTAAGTCGCGAGCATGCCATTGAAAGTCAGGTCGGCCTGGCCCGTGGCGACGCCGATGATTACGTCGGCGCCGCCTTTAAATGGAATGTAGGCCCACTTGACGCCGGTCTGCACCGCGAAGGCAACGCTCGCCAGGTGCGGCGCGCCGCCCAATGCGACGCCGACGTTGAGTGCGCCGGGTTTCGATTTGGCGAGTGCGATCAATTCCTTTACCGTATTTACCGGCAACGACGGGTGCACGACCAGGATATGCGGCGAGTATCCGACCATGGTCACTGGCGCAAAATCTTTCGCCGGATCGAATGCGAGCTTGTATATGCTCGGACTGATCGCCAGCGCGCCCAGGTCCGCGAGCAACAGCGTGTAGCCGTCGGGCGCGGACTTCGCGACCATGTCGGCACCGATGTTGCCGTTGGCGCCCGCGCGATTGTCGACGACGACCGGCTGGCCGAACACCTCGTTCAAGCGCGGACTCAAAAGCCGCGCGAGTATGTCGGACGTGCCGCCCGGCGAGTACGGCACGATGATGCGCACCGCTTTCACCGGATACGTTTGCGCCGACGCGGCGCCGACGACACAGCACACGCAACACGCAGTCGCGATCATTCTGTTCATATCGACTCCTCGCTGTTCGCTGCCGCTGCGCGGCAGGGGGGCGCTAAGAATTATTTTGTGAAATGTGCGAACATAGTATGGAAGGTTGGTACGCCGCGCGCAAGGCGGCACGCCAACCGGCCGGCGCGCATGCAAAACTTCTGCGGCGGCTCCAATACAACAATTTCCGTTCGGGAGTAACCAATTGAAGATTACCGCGGTAAAGCCGTACACCATTCATCCGGGTTGGCGCAAAAATCTGATACTCGTAAAGGTCGAGACCGACGAGGGCATTCACGGTTGGGGTGAGGCTTACTCGCAATACGATCGCGACACCGCGGTGATGGCGCAGTTGGTCGCACTCGGTCGCTACGCGGTCGGTCGCGATCCGTTCAACATCAAGCAGTTCACGCAAATGGCGTTCGATGACTACGCCGCACGGCGCGGTTCGCTTGAATTATTTTGCGCGATCAGCGGCATCGAGCAGGCGATGTGGGATATCGCGGGCAAGACGTGCAAGCAGCCCGTATACAATTTGCTGGGCGGGCGGTGCCGCGATCGCATCCGCGTGTACGCGAACGGCTGGAGTTATCAGATGAAGGAGCCCGCCGATTACGCGCGCGCCGCGGAAAAAGTCGTGGCGCAGGGGTTTACCGCGCTTAAGCTCGATCCGCTGCCCGCGCCGTGGCGCAGCTGGATACCGAAGGAACACGAAAAGCGCGCGGTCGCCGTGATCAAGGCGGTGCGCGATGCGGTGGGGCCGGACGTCGACATCCTGATCGATCAGCACCGGCGGTTGGCACCCATGCACGCGATTCCTCTTGACAAGAAGCTCGCCGAATTCGGTCTTTACTGGATGGAAGAGCCGTGCATCGCAGAAAACCCCGAGGGGCTCGCCGAGATCCGGCGCGCGACCGGCCTGCCGATCGTGATCGGCGAGGCGACTTATCTCAAGCAGGGGTTCCGGCCGCTGCTGGAGGCGCGCGCGGCGGACATATTGAATCCCGATGTCGCATGCTGCGGCGGCATCCTCGAACTCAAGGAAATCGCGGCGATGGCGGAGCCGTTCATGGTTGCGATGTCGCCGCACAATTACAATTCGACGACGCTGGGGCTTTCGTCGACCGTGCATGCGTCGGCAGTGATGCCGAATTTCATCATTACCGAATACTTCCTCCCGTTCGTCGAGTTCTGCGACAAGATTTCGCCGAACCAGTTGAAGCCGAAGAACGGCTACATCGATTTACCGACCGTGCCGGGCCTCGGCATCGACATCGACGAAGAAGCGTTAAAGCAGCACCCTGGCAAGGTCTATCCGACGCGCAAACTGCGTCATCCCGCGGACGAAGGTCCGTAAGAGCATACGGCGCCCGCGCATAAAGCGCGGGCGCGCGCTTTATTTCATGGGCGAGAACGCGACTTGATCCCCCTGCGGCGTGAGTTGCGTCCCGAACTTCGCGCTGCGCTGCCGGATGTCTTCGAGCGTTGCCTGCTCCTGCGCGAGCGCGCACAGCACGGATTCGTTGGCGTCGTTGTGGCGTACGAACTGGAAGGTCGCGTTTTTCATCGTCTTGCCGTCGAACGTCAGGCGCGCCATCATGCCGACCCAGTCGCCGTGCTTTTTTCCGCCGTGACCGGTGTGAAACGAAAAACTGCCGAGGCCGTAAAACACCGGTTTGCCCTTGTAAACTTCTACGGGCAGAGAATAGTGCGGCCCATGGCCGAATACGACATCAGCGCCCGCATCGATTGCGGCATGCGCGATTTCAGGCATGTATTCGAGCACGTCCTGATGCAACCCCCAATGGCACGAGGCGACAAGAATGTCGCACTTCGCGCGCAGCGCGGTGACGTCGTCGATATACTGTTTCAGATATGCCGGATCGGCCCAGGTCTTGATGATTGGCGGCAGTCCCGGCCGGTTGCACGGCGGAATTTCGGGGCGTGTTTTGTGCAGCGGCAGTTGGTACGCCGTATGGCCGCGAATCACCGCGACGCCCGCCGCGTGGTCGCCGGCTTCGTGATTGGTCGGCCAGTACACGGAGGTGCGTTGCAGGAAGCCGATGCGCTTGCCGCCGCGCTCGATGATCACCGGTGCGCGCGCCGCGGCGCGGTTGGCGCCCGCGCCGGTATGCGGCATGCCGAGTTCGTCGAGCCGGGCGATTGACGACGTGATTGCGGCGTCGCCGTAATTCACGTTGTTGGCGATACCCACCGCATGGATGCCGGCGCGCTTTAACGATTCGCCGCCGGGACCCGGATGCGCGTAGAAGCCTTCGGACGTGTCGACCGAATGCTGGCCCGGGGGATCGTACAGGCAGCATTCGAAATTGCTCAGAACGACGTCGGTTGCGTGGAATTCTTTGACGACCCGCTTGAACGGGACATCGGGATCGGTGACGTTCATCAGATTGACGTCACCCGTCAGTATCATGCTGAGGGGCATAGGGATCCAGTGCGTGTTGGTGGGTTAATGAATTGAAGTTGAGCGGCGTGCAAGTTCAATGCGATTCTTTGCTGGACGGCACGCGGCGGCCCTTTAATAGGGGCCGGCACCAAGAATAACACGGCTTAAACCGACGGGGATTCGCGTGCGGGAGCGGTACGCCAGCTAGTGGCGTCAACGATACCGGAGGAGGTATGTGTGCCGATAATGCATTGCGCATCGCCGTTTGCTTGTTCGCCGGAGGAGTAGGATCGGTTCAACCGCGCCGAGATCGCGAAGCGGATCAAGGTGGTGGCGCTGGCTGGGATCGCGGCTGAGTAAAAGTTCAAGGCGGGAGCGGCTGCATATTTGCCCTTGCTGCCGCCGTTTGATAATGTGCATTTCCTACCAGGCTAGCCGCGCGAGGAGGGTCGCATGTTCAAGCATATCCTGATCCCTACCGATGGTTCGGAGTTATCGCAGAAGGCCATACGCACCGGCATTGAACTGGCCAAATTTCATGGCGCGCGCGTCACCGGGGTGCATGCGATTCCCGACTATCACCTGATGATCGCGTATGAAGGCGCATTCGATCCGGTCACCGAGGAGCGCATCGAAAAGGAGGCGCGCACGCGGGCCGACAGCTATCTCGACTTCATCCAGAAAGTTTGTTCCGAAGCGGGTGTGCCGTGCGAAACGGTGTGCGAGACCAGCGACCATCCGCACGACGCGATACTCAAAATCGCGGACGCCCGCCAATGCGATTTAATATTGCTGCATTCGCACGGGCGCAAGGGCCTCGCCGCGGTGTTGCTGGGTAGCGAAACACGTAAAGTCTTGACCTATTCCAAAATTCCGGTGATGGTCGTGCGCTGACGCGGCGCACTCTTACTGCCTATTTTTGAGGCTGGTGCGTCATTTTAGAAAAATTACTATCAATTTGTTTTTTAATAACTATTCTATTTTTCAATGGCTCGATTAGAAGTCATATTGCATAGCAACAGAAAACGCTTGCAAAGAGTCTACGATTGAGGCACAATGTTTTTGCGTTGGGCATCTTTACAGGTGTCGGCGCACATCCTCCAAAACCTCCTCCTTTGGTGGAACCTTAGCGCAACCCCACGGGGTTGCGCTTCTTTTTTTGTGCCGGCGAAAATCTGGTTGGGTCTGCCGGCCATCGAATTTT
>CAZEAX010000244.1:0-3826 GCA_964510405.1 uncultured Streptomyces sp.
AGGCTCTGGGATGACAATTTACTCCAGGCGGCGTGGTCGCCTATCTTGGGCGCGCCATTCGCGCCAGTGGCATGACAGTTGGCGCAGGTCCCCTCCACGACTTCCTTGCCGCTGCGCTCCGCGTTCTGGGCCGCCGCCTGCAGCGACGTACCGGACAATGCTAACGCAAGCGCCAGACCGAACAGCCGGAAATTCGAAATTTGAACCACCGAACGGCAGCGGTTGGGCGCAATCTTCTCGCTGAACATGACAACTCCTTCATATGGCCAAGGCTGGATTATATCCCCGACTTTTGCTTAACGCAGTTGCACCCTTGGAGGTAACACAGGGGTGCTTGACCTATATCAAATAAGGCGGTTGATTTAAAGCTTATAAATTCACCTGTGCCATAAGATGTACAGGCGCGATCTCACCAATGCAAAAGGGCGGGCACATGGAGGTCTTTAAAGCCGATGTCGTTATCGTCGGCGCCGGCGGCGCAGGGTTGCGGGCTGCGATTGCGGTGGCCGAGGCGGCCCCGGCGTTGACGGTCGCCCTCGTATCGAAGGTCTACCCGATGCGCAGCCACACGGTGGCTGCGGAAGGCGGTGCGGCGGCGGTGACCCTGCCGCATGACAATCTCGACTATCATTTCAACGATACCGTCGGCGGCGGCGACTGGTTGTGCGAGCAGGACGTCGTGGAATACTTCGTCGCCCATGCGCACCGCGAAATGGTGCAGATGGAACACTGGGGCTGCCCCTGGAACCGTACGGACGACGGACACGCCAACGTGCGCGCATTCGGCGGCATGAAAGTCGAGCGCACGTGGTTTGCCGCCGACAAGACCGGCTTCCACATGCTGCACACGCTGTTTCAGACATCGATCAAATACCCGTCGATCAAACGCTTCGACGAGCATTTCTGCGTCGATCTCGTCGTCGAGGACGGCCGCGTGCAAGGCGTGGTGGCGATCGAAATCGCGACCGGCGAATTCCGGCTTATTCAGGCAAAGTCGGTCATCATCGCGACCGGCGGCGCAGGACGCGTATTTCGCGAGAACACCAACGGCGGCATCGTCACCGGCGACGGCATGGCGCTCGCCTACCGCCACGGCGTGCCGTTGCGCGACATGGAATTCATGCAGTACCACCCGACCTGCATGCCGGGCACCGGCCTGCTCTTTACCGAGGCCTGCCGTGGCGAAGGCGGCTTGCTGCTCAACAAGGATGGTTACCGCTATCTGCAGGACTACGGGCTGGGACCGCCCGACCCTTCCCCGCGCAACAAGGCGATGGAACTGGGCCCGCGCGACCGCCTGAGCCAGGCGTTCTGGCATGAGAAGCAGAAAGGCCGCACCATAGCCGGGCCGCATGGCGCGGTCGTGCATCTCGATCTGCGCCATCTCGGCGAGCAAAAACTGCGCGAGCGGCTGCCGCAGATTTACGAACTTGCGGAAGAATTTCTCGGCGTCGACCCGGCACACACGCCGATCCCGGTACTGCCGGCCGTGCATTACACGATGGGCGGCATACTCGCCGACGGCAAGACGGCGTCGCCCCTGCCCGGGCTGTATTCGGTCGGCGAATGCTCGAGTGTCGGCATTCACGGCGCGAATCGGCTCGGCTCGAATTCGCTGACCGAACTCATCGTGTTCGGCAAAGTCGCCGGCGATGAGGCGTCAACGTATGCAAAATCGGTAACGATCGGCAATCCGGCGGCGCTCGAAAAACAGGCCGAAGCGATACGCGAACGCGCGCTCGGCATCGTCACCAGGGCCGGCGGCACGGAACGCATGGCGGTGCTGCGCACCGAGATGGCCAAGAGCATGGAAGACGGCTGCGGGATTTACCGGCTGGGTCCTGACATGCAGGCCACGTGCAACAAGATCGACGAATTGAAGCAGCGCTACAAGAACCTGAAAATCGACGACCATTCGAAAGCCTGGAATACCGAATGGCTGCTCGCGATCGAACTGGGCTACCTGCTCGACGTTGCGCAGGCCATCGTCTATTCGGCAATCAACCGCAAGGAATCGCGCGGCTCGCATCAGCGTCTCGACGGCTTCGAGCAGCGCGACGACGTGAATTACCTTAAACATTCCCTCGCGTACTACGCCGGCGACGGCGCCCCGCGCATCGACTACGGCACCGTGAAGATAACGAAGTCCAAACCCGGCACGCGCGCATACGGCGCCGCGGGCGAAAAAGCCGAAGCGGAACGCAGACAAGAGGCGGACCATGCCTGACACCGGAAAAACCATCGAGATCGAAGTGCTGCGCTACCGCCCCGAGCAGGATACGCAACCGGTGCTGCAGTCTTATCAGGTTCCGTTCACCGACGACATGTCGGTGCTGCAGGGCCTGCAGTACATCAAGGACTATCTCGACGGAACGGTGAGTTTCCGCTGGTCGTGCCGGATGGCGATTTGCGGCAGTTGCGGCATGATGGTCAACGGCAAGCCCGAGCTTTCGTGCAAGACATTTTTGCGCGATTACTACCCCGGCAAACTGCGCGTCGAGGCGCTCGCGCACCTGCCGATCGAGCGCGACCTCGTGGTTTCGGTCGGCGACTTCGTCAAAAAACTCGAGAGCGTCAAACCCTACATCATTCCCAAGAAAACACGCTCGCTCGACGACGGCGAATACCTGCAAACGCCGGCCCAACTCGCGCAGTACGAGCAGTTCAGCTCCTGCATCAACTGTCTTCTGTGTTACGCCGCTTGCCCGCAGTTCGGCATGAACCCGTCGTTTACCGGGCCTGCCGCACTTGCACTTCTGCACCGTTACAACGCCGATTCGCGCGACGGCGGCCAGGCCGAGCGCATGGAACTCGTGAACAGCGAGGAAGGCGTCTGGTCGTGCACACTGGTCGGTTACTGCTCAGAAGTCTGTCCGAAAGGCGTCGACCCGGCGCGCGCCATCAATATGAACAAGACCAGCAGCGCAATCGATTATTTTCTGCGCTTCGTTTTGCCGAAAGGAGCCGCCAAATGAGCCCGCGCAACCCCTATGTGCGGCCGATGGACGGCTGGTGGCGGCGCAATCCGTATTACGTGCGCTACATGCTCATGGAAGCCACCAGCGTGATCGTCGCCATCTACGCGTTGATATTGCTCGTCGGCCTGTGGCGCCTGAGCCAGGGCCAGATGCAGTATGACGCGTGGCTCGCCGCGCTGCGTCAGCCGCCGGCGATTGGACTGCACGTCTTAATGCTGCTCGCGATGATCTATCACGCGTATACATGGTGGAAAGTCCTGCCCAAGACGCTGCCGCTGCTCCATGTCGGCGGCAAACCGGTACCCGGATTGTTGCTTTCAGCGGCGGGCTGGACGGCGACGCTCGCCGTTTCGGTCGTGGTGTACGCAGCCGTGCGGTGGTGCGGAATATGAAACGCTCCAATGCACCGATTTTCTGGTCGCTGTTCGGCGCGGGAGGAGTCCTTTCGGCGTTGCTCGCCCCCGTGCTGGTTTACATCACCGGTGTCGCCGTCCCGACCGGCGCCGGAATGCCGCCGGATGCGCTCGCCTATTCGCGCGTGCTGGCGTTTGCCCAGTCGCTGCACGGCAAAGCCTTCCTGTTCGCCGTCATTGCCCTGTTCCTTTGGCATGCCGCGCACCGCATCTATCACTGCCTGCACGACTTCGGCGTGCATCCCGGCACAGCCACCAAGGTGGTGCTTTACGGCACGGCTTTTGCGGGGAGCGCGGCGGCAGCGTGGCTATTGCTCGCGATCGGACTTTGAGTCTGCGCGGCCATATTTGAACGGCAATAAGAAAGGCGCACGTTCGTGCGCCTTTTTGCGTCTCGCGAAGCGAAACTATTTCTTCGCCGGGGCCTTGGCTGCC
>CAZEAX010000244.1:3926-7457 GCA_964510405.1 uncultured Streptomyces sp.
CGCCTTTTTGCGTCTCGCGAAGCGAAACTATTTCTTCGCCGGGGCCTTGGCTGCCACTGCAATCGGCGTCGGCTTGACCGTAACTCCCTTGGCCTTCTGCGCCTTGATGTAACGGTCGGCGACGCGGTCCTGCGACTTCGCCAGCAGCTCATTGTCTTTTTTCGCCGCTTCGGCCGCCTTGGCTTTGGATTCCTCTGCCTTCGCTTTCTGTTCGTCAGTCAACTGCGGTGCCGGCAGTTTCGCGTAGACGGCGCCCGTCGTCGCAGCGCACAACAGCGCGATGAACATTGCTTTATTGAATTTCATTTCTCCTCCTTCGATTCGTCAGGTTTTGAGTCCCTGCTCGACCTGCGCCCTGACCTCCTGCGGCACATCGTCGGCGAAATGCTCGCGCGCTTTGCCGGCCTTCACCGCCTCGTACCAGAGTTCGTGGTGCTCTTTGGCCCAGGTTTCGTCCACGTAGCCCGTGCGCATGCCTTGGTACGCGCCCCTGGTCCCGATAGTGCCGATGTAAATGTGGAAAGCGGCGAGAAAGATCATGACCATCGCGCACGAGACGTGCACGATGTTCGCCGATTGCATCAGTTCGCGGCCCTGCTCGAAGTTCGGAAACAGCATGACGGCACCCGATGCGCATAACACGGCACCGAGTATGCAAGCCATCCACCAGAACAGCACTTTTTCGCCGAAGTTAAAGCGGCCTGACGGCGTCTCGCGGCCCCTCTTTGAAAACAGCCCGCCGAAGCTCAACAGCCACTTGAGGTCGCCGCGTTCGGGAAAATTGTCGCGTATGAACAACACAACCATCACCGGCAGTGCGCAGAAAAAAACGGGCGCGACGAAATTGTGCAGGTTCTTGGCGAAGATTGCGATCCACGAGAACAGTGTGTAGCCGATGACCGGCAGCAGCATGTATTTGCCGAACGAGATGATCATGCCGGTTATGCCGAGCACGCAGACGCTGATCGCCACGGTCCAATGCGTGAACCGCTCGGCGTCGGAAAACCGCTTGATGAGTTTTCCCGTCGCCGGATCGTGCACGCCGATCGGCCCGCGCCACCAGTAGAACGCAAGCATGGACAGTAACGCCGCCGCAATCAACGACCCTCCGGCCGCCGCCACCGGCGGCCGCAACTGGCGCCACGACTGTCCCGACGGTTGCACCAGCACGTTGGTTTCGACGCCACGCACTTGCGTGGTCTGATAGGGATTCACGCCCTCGCGGACATCGCGCCACATGGGAGCGTTGTTGCCGGGCTGCGACAGTTGCCGCTGCGCCTGCTCCTTCGCCCCGTTGTCATCAGCCGGGTATGCCGCCGGCGCCACCAGCACCAAAGCTAACATCATCGCCAGCAGCGTCGGCACGCGTTTGCATGGAAACAACCGGATCATGGAGTCATCCCCTATTTGGCGCTCGCAACGGCGCGCGTGTACTCGTCCTGCCCCTGGTTGCGCGCCTTGATCGCTTTTTCCCACTCGACCTGGTTGCCCTTGAATTGCGTGTTCTCCCACGGTTGGCTGTCCGGTTTGCCTTGATACTGACCTTGCTTGTAGACCACGGGTTTGTCGCCGCAACCCGCTACGAACAGGAGCAGCGCGCAGGAAGCGCACACCGCGATCATTTTATGCGCGGTCATGATTTTGCTCCCGGCGGGGTCGCGGGTTTCGCGTCCGGTTTGCCGTACGCCGTGCCCCAGCCCCAGATTTCCGAACCTTTGCCGCGCTTCAACACGCGGTTGCGGTAAATGTCCGAGATAACGTCAGCGTCGCCGCCCAGCAACGCCTTGGTCGAACACATTTCCGCGCATGCGGGCAGTTTGCCCTCGGCGAGCCGGTTGCGGCCGTATTTCTTGTACTCGGCTTCCGAATTGTCCGCTTCAGGTCCACCCGCGCAGAACGTGCATTTGTCCATCTTGCCGCGCAGACCGAACGCGCCGTCCTGCGGGAATTGCGGTGCGCCGAACGGGCATGCGTAAAAACAGTAGCCGCAGCCGATGCACAGATCCTTGTCGTGCAGCACGACTCCCTCGGACGTTTTGTAAAAGCAATCGACCGGGCACACGGCCATGCACGGCGCATCGGAACAATGCATGCACGCGACGGAAATCGACTTTTCCCCGGGCACGCCGTCGTTGAGCGTCACCACGCGGCGGCGGTTCACGCCCCACGGAATGTCGTGCTCGCTCTTGCACGCCGTCACGCAGCCGTTGCACTCGATGCAGCGCTCGGCATCACACAGAAATTTCATTCTCGCCATGTCGGGACTCCTCGACTCTCGTTATTCTTTATGCCGCTTTGCTGATCTGGCACAACGTGGTTTTCGTTTCCTGCATCATAGTCACGATGTCGTAGCCATAGGTCGTCGCGGTATTCACGGCCTCGCCGCGCACGATGGGCGCCGCTCCCTCCGGATACTTGTCGAGGAGATCCTTGCCCATGTACCAGCCCGAAAAGTGGAACGGCAGGAACACGGTGCCTGACGCCACACGCTCCGTCACGAGAGTCTTGACCTTGAGACGCGCCTTGGTCGGCGTCTCCACCCACACGTATTCGTCGTTCTTTACGTTGCGGTCGTTCGCGTCCTTCGGATTGATCTCGACAAACATCTCCTGCTGCAGTTCCGCGAGCCACGGATTGGAACGCGTCTCTTCTCCGCCGCCTTCGTATTCAACCAGCCGTCCGCTCGTCATGATCAGCGGATACTGTTTGCCGGCGTCCTTATTCGCCTGCTGCACCGTCTTGAACAGGACCGGCATGCGCCAGCGGTTCTTCTGATCATCATGGGTCGGATATTTCTCGATGAGATCGGGACGCGGGCTGAACAATGGCTCGCGATGCAACGGCACGGCATCCGGGAAGTTCCACACCAATGCGCGCGCTTTGGCATTGCCCCAAGGATGGCAGCCGTGGTTTTTCATTACGATACGCTGTATGCCGCCGGACAAGTCGGTCTTCCAGTTCTTGCCTTCGGCCGCTTTCTTCTCGTCGTCGGTGAGTTCGTCCCACCAGCCGAGTTTCTTCAGCAGCACATGGTCGAATTCCGGATAACCCGTGGTCAAATCAGCGCCTTTCGAGTGCGAACCGTCTTCGGCAAGAAGATTGACGCCGTCGCGCTCGACCCCGAAGTTGGCGCGAAAATTGCCGCCGCCATCCATAATATTGAGCGATGTGTTGTAGAGAACCGGCGAGCCCGGGTGCTTCAGTTCCGCCGTGCCGTAGCACGGCCACGGCATCCCGAAATAGTCGCCGTCGAGTACGTAACCGGTTTTCGCATCCTTGCCGCCTTTTGCGCGCAATGTTCTGACATCGAACACGTGCATGTTGCGCATGTGCGCCTGTAACCGCTCGGGCGATTGA
The DNA here is from genome assembly GCA_964510405.1 of uncultured Streptomyces sp. Taxonomy (GTDB): domain Bacteria; phylum Pseudomonadota; class Gammaproteobacteria; order Burkholderiales; family SG8-41; genus PALSA-1004. The sequence goes on from CAZEAX010000244.1 coordinate 7,284, forward strand.
CCGGTGTAGCCGATGGTCCAGCAGCTGCGGTTGATCTCGCGGGTCATATCTTCGGTGTCAGGCTCGTCCATGCCGCCCTTGCCTTTGACGAGCTTGATCTTCGACGTGCCGTCGGCCTGTTTGCCGATCAGCTGGTCGGCATAGCCGAACTTCTGCGCCAGCTGGTACATGATC
>CAZEAX010000245.1:0-7456 GCA_964510405.1 uncultured Streptomyces sp.
GCGGAGTCTCGGCCATTAGTTTGCCCTCCTCGGGATTGGCGTATTCTGGGTTGCATTGACCGCCGCGTCATTCTAGCGCGCCGCAGCAATTGAACCGCTATCCCGGGTATGCTACCGTGCCGGCTCGCAGTTACCAATTACAAACGGGGAGGTAGACATGTCGAAGGCCAAAACAGGGTGCGCGCTGATTTCGCTGGCGGTCTTGGCAGCAATGGGGATCAGCGGCTGCGCTGATCCGCAGCAAAACCGGATGACTTTTTTCGTGACCAGCGTCGGCAGCGGCAAGGGCGCCGATCTCGGCGGTCTCGCGGGTGCCGATCAACACTGCCAGAGTCTTGCGCAAGCGGTGGGCGCGGGCAACCGCACCTGGCGCGCCTACCTGAGCACCGCTTCCACCGCGACGACGCCGGGCATCAATGCGATCGATCGCATCGGCCGCGGTCCGTGGCAGAACGCCAAAGGGGTGGTCGTTGCAACCGACATCGAAAATCTGCATGGTGCGAACAACCTTACCAAGCAGACCATCCTGACCGAAAAGGGCGCGGTCGTGAACGGGCGCGGCGATACGCCGAACACGCACGATATGTTGACGGGCTCGCAACGCAACGGACTCGCGTATCCCGCAGGAACCGATTTGACCTGCGGCAATTACACGATGAGCGGCGCCGACGGCGCAGTGCAAATGGGTCACAGCGACCGGCAGGGTTTGACGGACGATGACGTCGCGCGCTCGTGGAATTCGTCGCATGCATCGCGTGGCGGTTGCAGTCAGCCCGCACTCGTCAGCACGGGGGGGGCCGGGTTGTTCTACTGCTTTGCCGCCAATTAACCGTTCATGGTTTGAAAGAAAAACGGGACCCGCGGGTCCCGTTTTTCTTTCGCGCTCGCGGGCGAGCGCCGATAGATCCGGCCTCAGTTCTTCTTCCGGCTGCTCGCCAGGAATATGGCACCGCCGACGAACGCGACAAAACCAAGCTCGATCAACAAGAGCGGGTAGTCGATCCGGCCGGGCGCATTGCCGATGACGGGGGGATCGTAGACCGGCGCGTAAACCACTTGCACCGACGCCGAATCTGCGGCGGCAGCTTCGAACGGCGCTTCGAATACCAGCAATGCGGCGAAAACCAATGCAATCGCGACGGACAGCATCTGGCCCAATTTGAGTTTCATCGTTAAGCTCCTTTGCATAATGGGTGGCAACCGGAATGCGCAAAGCGCACTTGCCCAATGCCACTAACGATCCTATTACGCCCGCGTGCCGCGCGAATCAGGGCAGCGCGTACGGAAGAGCCCTCAGTGAAATCAGGCCGGGCGCGGCGCACGCAGCACGATGCGCACTAGTTCCGGCACGCTCTGCACCTGGAGCTTTTCCATGACACGCGCTTTATGGACTTCGACGGTGCGCGGGCTGATGCCGAGCGTCGTGGCGATCTCGCGGTTGTGGCAACCCTTCGCGACCAGTTCCATGACCTGCCGCTCGCGCGCGGTCAGCACGCTCAAGCGCTGGCGGGTGCCTTCGGCATCGAGCGCGGCGCGGCGCCGCGCCGCGTCGGCATCGAGGGCGGTGCGAATCGCGCCCAGCAAAGCGTCGGGATCGACCGGCTTTTCGAGAAAATCCACGGCGCCCGACCTGAGCGCAGTTCTGACCGTCGCAATGTCGCCGTGCGCGGTCATTATGATGACGGGCAACGCAAGGCTTTGCTGGCGCAGGGATTCCTGCAATTCCAGCCCGCTCATGCCCGGCATTCTCACGTCGAGCAACAGGCACCCCGCCCACGACGGCTGATAAACACGCAGAAAATCTTCCGCGCAGCCGAACGCCTGGGTGCGAAAACCCTGCAAGCCCAGGAGAAGCCCGAGCGAATCGCGCACGGCGGCGTCGTCCTCGACGATGAAAACGGTTTGCTCAGTTGCAATCATGGTGCCCTTCCTTGATATCCGCGAGCGGCAGGGAAAAATTGAAGACCGTGCCGCCTGCGGCGTGGCGTTCGATCCACAATTCGCCGCCGTGCGATTCGATCATCGAGCGGCTCATGGCAAGACCCAAGCCGATGCCGGTCGGTTTGGTGGTTGCAAACGGTTCGAACAGACGGTCGGCGATCGCCGGGCTGATGCCGGGGCCGGTGTCGGCTACTGCGCAGCGCACCCAGCCGTCGCGGCCCTCGTGGGCCACCACCCGGATATGCCGGTCCTCGACATTCGCGGCGGCAATCGCTTCGATTGCGTTGCCGACGAGGCTGTGAATGACGGTTTCGACCTGCACGCGGTCGACCAGCAGCTCGTTATTGCCGTCCGCTACGTTGGTATCAAGAACTATGCGGTGTTGCGCCGCTTCTTCGCGCAACGGCGCCAGCGCGCCGTCGATCAGTTGCGCGACGCCGATGCGCTCGAGTTGGGACGTGCCCCCGCGGAAAAAATCGCGCAGCCGCTTTACTACTTCAGCCGCGCGCGCCGCTTCGCGTTCGACCTTGAGCATCAATTCGTTGTTGCCGGCAGTGGGCGCGATCATTTGCGCCGCGCGCGCGTAATTGCGGATCGCCGACAGCGGCTGATGCAATTCGTGCGCGAGCGCGGCCGCCATTTCGCCGGCCGCCGCAAGCCGCGACGAACGGTTGAGTTCCGCCTGCTTCTCGCCCAGCTGGCGCTCGATCTCCTTGCGCCGCGAAATATCGCGCGCGATGGCGATGCGCAGGCCCGGTACGCTGTCGCCCGTGGTGCCGACCGCGAGCTCGATTGTGAACGGCGAGCCGTCGCGCCTGATTGCGGTGACTTCAGTTACTTCGCGGGTGAGCGCGGCGCGCTCGAATTCGGGCAACACTTCGTGCACGCGGATGCCGATCAAGTCGTCCGCGGCGACGCCGAAAATGCGCACGGCGGCGGGGTTGGCGGCGACCACTGTGCCTTGCGTGTCGACGGTGACGATGGCGTCGGGCGCGGTAGACACTATTGCGCGCAGCCGCGACTCGCTGTTGTTCAATGCCTCGCGGGCGGCGCGCCGTTCGGTGACGAACATGCCGAGAAACAAACCCGTCGCGGCGAGCGCCAGCATCAAAAACTGGAATTCGAGGACCGCCGCGGTTTTGTAACCGGAGATTCTGACCGTCGCCATCAGCCCGAGCTGGATCACGGTGATGCCGAATGCGGCGCCGACGATCGCGTGCTTCATGACGATCCAGATCAGCGGCAGGAAGAGCAGATAGAAAAGCTTGTACTCGTCCGCCCACTTCAGGCCGAATATCAGCCACAGCGTGGCGACCACGGCGGCCAACTGAAGCGCGATACGCCACCACGGCCGCGGCCCCAGTCCCTGGATCACGCGCGGCCATTTTGTGAGCAGCAAGAGCGGCGGGGTCGTCGTCACGATGCCGACAAGATCGCCGATCCAGAACTGGATGACCGCGCGCTCGAATTCATGCGCCAGAACCAGGTCTTCAAAACGGTAGAGCGTCACGTACGCAATCGCGAGCAACAGCGAGCCGACGGCGGACACCACGATCAGCACCGCCATGTCGCGCAGGTGATCGAACTCGTTGCGGAATCCGAGCCGCCCGCGCAGCGCGGCCACCATGCCGACGTAGCCGGCGGTGATTATGCAAACCCCCAGCGGCTCGAAAATGAAATGTGGCTGCGGAGCGCCGCGCACCAGCGCGTCGGCGGCGAATGCGGCGATGGCGAGCGCGGGCCACAGCCGTACGCCGAACACCAGCAGAAATGCCAGCGCGAGACCCGCGGACGGATTCCAGGTCGTGATCGCAAACGGCCTGATCGCGTAAAGGTAAGTGGCCCAGTCGAGAAAAACGTAGACGCCGATGAAGGCCGCCGCGATCGCCAGCGACCTCTTTTCCGGCAGCGTATGCGGTAATGGCGCCGCAATTCCGGTGAGGGGGGGCATACCGAATCCAAGCGTGAAAGTGGCGAAAGTATAGACCGCGGCGCGATGACTTTAAACAAAGGGTGCGGGCTTCCCTGGTAAGGGTAAATACGTACGTGCCCGCCACGATTCGAACGCCCGCGCGGCGCGCTACATTTATTGCCGCCCGGCCGCACCTTGGAGCGGCCGATCAAACAAAAGGAGTTTCCGATGAGTGAAGCAGAAAACCCGAATGTAGTTCCCGTCGGCCCCGGTGGCTTTGCCGGCCGGGTATGGCGGTTTATCGTAATGGTAGCTACGGCCGGTTTCGTCTATCCCAATACCTGTGTCGAAGGCCTCGATCTAACCAAGATCCAGAACGAGCAGATGGGTAAGCTTTACGACAAGAAGTAACCGCGTGGCGGGCAACCGGCGTGTAGCGTCACCAAGGGTGAACACCAGGTGATGTAACCGGATGCGTACAAAAAGATACGGGACGGCGGGGGAGGCACCCAATCGTCCCGGATCCGGTCGGACTCGAATAGCTCGTCCGGCCCGCATCGCGCTGAATGGCGACGCTGTATCACTCTTCAGAGTGATAACGAAGGATCACACAAGTAAACGCAGGCGTGTTTGACCAGGATCAAACACCAGCGAGGAAAATCCGCCGCGTTTGATGATCGAAGCCGGCGGTTTGACCGTCAGTCTTGCAACTGCAGAACATAGTTGGCCAAAGCACGAATTTTTGCGCGCGCCATTTGCTCGTCAGAGGTCGTAGCACCGGGCCGCGCTGCACTTGCTGCTTTCTCTTCGCCGCGGTAAAGGTCGCCCCACACCGGCATCTCGCGCGGGCCGTGCATGCTGACCGCTTTGCGTCCATCGATGATTTCGGTCACCGTCGCCATCGGAAAGACGCCCTTGTTATTTTTCTTGAGCTCGCGGATCGAGGGCGGCGGTTTGATAAGGCCCTTGCCAAGCCAGCCGTCACCTTTGCCCGTTGCGCCGTGACACATCGCGCAGCGTGATTCGTATTCGGCTTTCCCCACGGTATTGTCCGCGCCCCGCGCGACTGCCGATGACAAAGCCAAGGCGGCGGCCATGCAGGTGAATTGCAATGTCACGATTTTTAAATTCATCTTGTCTCCAATTTGGCTACCAGGGCCACGGTTTGTTCTGAGCGCGCATTCCATCAGTGATCTTGACCGAGGTCAAGTAGTCGGGCGTTTGATCGCGGCATCGACAATCTAATGCAGGGTACGAATTTCGGCGGGCAGGCGCATGCCGACATTGAGCAGCGTTACCCGATGGCCGAGCAGCACGATGCCGCCCTTGAGCCGGTTGTTGCCAGTATCGCTGTATTCGAAATCGTACGCGCGTTGCAGTTTGACGCGGCCGTCGTCGTCACGCTTGAGTTTAACGTTTGCGATGGCGACGGTGTCGTCAAGCAGCAACAGCGCTTCGGCGGTGCACGCGGCGCGGGCGGCATGTACCGCGACTTCGCGGGCCTTCAGGCTGTCCAGCCACAGCCAGACAGTCGCGGCGAACAACAGGAGGCTCAGAATTTCGGCGACGGGCATTGCGCCATTCTAGACGACGCTCGTCAATGCGGTCCGCGTTTGCGATGCGGCAGTTACTTTTTGGCGCGCGAACGGCACGCGAACGGCAAAAAGCTCGCGGGGATGTTGGTCTGGTTCTGACCGTGGAGCGTCATCTTGTCGGGCGCTTCGGCATAGCCGCATACCCACGTGACGGGCACCACCGGTGCGTCTTCCACCACCGCGGCGCGCAGCGTCAGGATTTTTCCGAGGATGACGCCGTTGGCGCGGTTGCCGAACGTAATGTGGATGGCCCCGTCCTGCACCGCTACCGAACTGATCGCGTCGTTGACGATCTTGTCGGCGGGTGGCAGGCCCGCGCTTGCATTGTCGGGCGGAAAGGTTTGCAGCATGGCCCACGCTGCGGCGCTGGGCGTTTTTGCGATGTCGGCGAGCGGCAGCGCTTTGTTGATCTGGTCGCGGATGATCTGGTCCTGGAAACTCGGCGCCGCCATCAACGCAAGAATGGCGATGATGACGAAGATCACCATCATTTCGACCAGCGAAAAACCGGCGCGGCGAGTGGGCATGTTAAGTCGCGCCGGCGTGTGGAAGACAGGCTTGCGCGGGTGCGTTGTCGATGCCCGCAATGATAACGGATTAGATGTCAGGTGGCGCTGCGAAAAGAGCAAACTCCGCGGGCGGCGGCAAGTGGGGCCGCGCGGAAGTCTGCGTCCGTTACTTGCTCTTGGGCGCCAGGTGCACGAGCGCGGAGGTGCCGAATGCGGAGCCGCCGTATTGGGCCGCCACTTCGTACGTCTGTTCGCGTCGCGACATTTCGATCAACGCAAAGGGCGACGGCTCGCGATGCACTTTGACCGAGGCGACGCGGCCGAACGCAGAACAGCTTTCGGCGATCGAGCGTTCCACGTGCAAATCGCTATCCTCAAGATCGACTTCCAGCATTGTTCCTCCGTGACGCTTAACCGCCGTGTCAACGATGCTTAAAATGAACCAAGACTCCGCAATTTGCGGGCCACCTTGCCGGCGATGTGCGCGGCGGTGCTTAACCGCGCGTAGCCGGCGAATTGCGGGGGTTTAACGGGGAGGCGGACGGAAATGGCCGTGCGAGTCCGCCGAAATCCGGACAAACGGCGTTGAGGATTCGACGCCAATATCGGTCGCGGACCGAGCGTGCCTGCGCAGCAGCTCGCAAGTCAAGGACTAAAGCATTTCGAGCGCGCGTGGCCCTTGCGGCGGCGGGAACAGGCGATCGAGCTCAGCCAGTTGCGGTGCGGTCAGCGCGTGATCGAGCGCGCCGAGATTTTCGCGCAGCCGCTCGCGGCGGCTTGATTTCGGTATGACGATAATGCCGTCGCGCGCGAGCAGCCATGCGAGCGCTGCCTGTGCAGCCGTCATGCCGTGGGTGCGCGCGAACGCAGCCAGCTGCCTGTTGCCCGTAAGCCGCGCCTGCTCGAGCGGAGAATAGGCCATGACCGGAATGCGCCGCTCGGTGAGCCACGGCAGCAAATCCCATTCGATGCCGCGGCGCGCAAGGTTGTAGAGCAACTGGTTGGTCGCGATTGCCGTGCCGCCCGCCAGCGGTGCGATTTCCCGCATATCCGTGAGATCCAGATTGCTCACGCCGTAATGACGGATCTTGCCGGAGCTCTGCAGGGTTGCGAGCGCCGCGAGCGTTTCCGCGAACGGCACGCTGCCGCGCCAATGCAATAGATAAAGATCGATCCTGTCCGTTTGGAGGCGCTTAAGACTTTTCTCGCACGCGGCCACGGTGCCGCGCCGCTAGAGTCGAATTTCGCAATGCTGGGCAAAGAGCCGGAGAGGTTTCATGGATTTTGACTACTCGCCTCGTCAGAAGGATTGGCTGAAGCGCGTCGGCGATTTTATGGCGGCGCATATTTATCCCGCCGAAGAGACCTATCACGCGCAGATGGACGAAGCACGGCGCAAGGGAAATCCTTGGATCGTCGTTCCGGTTGTCGAGGAGCTCAAAGCACTCGCCAAAAAGCAAGGATTGTGGAACCACTTTCTGAACGATAGCGAGAATGGC
>CAZEAX010000246.1:0-7412 GCA_964510405.1 uncultured Streptomyces sp.
TGGCCGCATCTGCTTTCGCCGCGTCCGCTTTGGCTGCTTCCGCTTTGGCCGCAGCCGCTTTCGCCGCATCCACTTTGGCCGCTTCTGCTTTCGCCGCTTCTGCCTTGGCCGCAGCTGCTTTCGCGGCTTCCGCTTTAGCCCCAGCCGCTTTGGCCGCGTCCGCCTTGGCTGCCTCTGCTTTGGAAGCCTCCGCTTTGGGCGCCGGTTTGGGTTCCGACGAGATCGTTATGGTAGACGGAGCCCTTACTGCGGGCGCGGGTTCCAGCGCCTTGTCCGTCAGCACGATATCGCCCTCGAGCGTCAGCAACTTGTCGCCGTCGAAAATCACCGTCAGGCGGCGCCGCTCTTCGGCCTTGCCCTGCTTCTGCATGAGATAGATGTAATCCCAGCGGTCGCTGTGAAACATGTCGGTCACCAGCGGCGAGCCGAGCACGAAGCGCACCTGCGAGCGCGTCATGCCGGCCTTCAGCTTGGCGACCATCTCCTGCGTCACCACGTTGCCCTGCTGGATGTCGATCCGGTACGGCGAGATTACGGACGGCAATTCGACATTCTGCTTGCACGCCGACAGCGCCAGCGCCGCGCTTAATATGATCAATAGTCGCATTTAACCGATTCCCGGCCTCTAAGCCGTGTCGCGCGCGAGCGCGCTGCATTCGTTGAAAGGCGGTATGATAACAGCCATCCATCTGACGTCAGGCCAGCGCGTGAGTTCCCCCACCGACCTTAAAACCATCGGCCTCAAGGCCACGCTGCCGCGGTTGCGCATACTCGAACTGTTCGAGAAAAGCGACGTGCGTCATCTGACCGCCGAGGAAGTTTATAAAATCCTGTCGAAGGAAGGCACCGACACGGGACTTGCTACCGTGTACCGCGTGCTGACCCAGTTCGAACAGGCGGGCCTGCTGGCGCGCCACCACTTCGAAAGCGGCAAGGCGGTCTTCGAGTTAAACCGCGGCGACCATCACGACCATCTCGTCTGCATGCAGTGCGGGCGCGTCGAAGAGTTCTTCGACGAAGCGATCGAAAAACGCCAGCTCGCGATCGCCAGGGAACGCGGGTTCACGATCCGCGAGCATTCGCTGCAGCTGTACGCCGAATGCACCAAGCCGAACTGCCCGAACAAATCCCGGACCTGATCACGCCCGGCGGAATTCCTCCGCCGATTTTGCAAGCTTGCCGTCGGCGCGCTTCAACGCCCGCGTGACCGCCTTGGTCGCGCCGAACGTCGGAATGTAAGCCGAGTGCTTGCCCGCGCCGCCGATCACCGCGATGATGATGTCCTCCGCGTTCTGCACGGCATATACGGGCGCGTCCAGGCCCGCCTTGGCGTATTTTTCCTTGAACGTCACACGAAATCGGCGTTCGATGTTTTCTTTTGAGAATTTACCCAGCGCAAGCGTTGCATGCTCTTGCAGGAAGCGCTTCGCTTCCGCCTTGCTGTAATCGTTGGCAACAGTCTTTGCATGCTCGGGCGCCATGATGACCACGGGCTGGGCCGAATAATAGATGTCGTTCGAACCGGTGGTTGCCATCGTGCCCGCGATGGTCGTGAGTATGCCCTCGCCGGTCAGGCTTTCATGATCGTTGATATTGTGCGGGCATTCGGCGCCGATCACGGTGACCGTGCTCGCCTCCTTCGGAAAACCGCGCTCGACGTGCAGCGGGTCCCACGGACTCGCCGCTTCGTTTTCCGCGGCCAGGTAACTGAACTTCGACGGTGCGCCGAAAGTCGACATGTCGCCGAGCGTCGGGATCGCGCCGCCGATGTTCACGAGCGCCAGCCGGATGGCGCGGCCGATGGTCGCGTTGCTGCGCGTGCCGGGACCGAATGCGTTGTGTCCCGAATTGATCCCGAGTTCCAGCGCGACCGGGCCGTTCACGATCACCAGCGGCGCACACAAATGCGTGGTCGCCTGCACGCCGTATAAATTGAACGGCTCTTCGCACATCGCTTCGATTGCGAGCATGAACAGCGGGAAGTAGTTCGGCGCGCAGCCCGCCATCACCGCGTTGGCGGCGAGCCGCAACGGCGTTGCTTCGCCGTAACGCGGCGCCATTTTCGCAATCGGCTCGTTCCACGGCCGGTCGCAATAAGCCAGCATTTGTTCCACGCGCTCCATGGTCGGCGGAATGATGGGCAACCCGTCGCCCCAGCCGCGTTCGATATAGAGCTTGTTGATCGCGTCGAAGTCGTCGTCCGTATCGATGCTGGCGCCCTGCGCCTTCAGAAGCTCGGCGAGATCGCTCATTGCATGTGCTCCTTGATGAGTTTGACCAGCTGGGGCAGCGCTACCAGCGCGCGCCCTTCGACCTGCTCGAGCGACAAGCCGCCCAGCGGATGCGCGATTTTCACCAGCGGCAGGTCCGGCGTGCCGAACACCTTGGACTGCGTGGTGCCGAGCTTGATGAACGGTTCGGAAACGATGACGGCGGTGACCAGACCGCGTTTGCGCAGTTCAGACATGTCGTGGACACTCCACGACGTGCAGGACCCTCAATCGCCCATTGCGCTGACGACGACGTCAGCCTCCGCGGCGAGTTTATCGAGGATGTCGTTCGGCGCGGGCAAACTCACGCTGCCTTTACGCAGCGACACGACGGAGGCGACGGGAACCGCCGCCTTGACGCCGTCGATGATGAACTTCAGAAGATGGTCGGCATTGCCCTTGCTGTTGTCGAGTATGCCCAGGCGCAGGCCGCCCCGCGCGAACTTGCGTTGCGCCTTCGCCGCCGCGGTCGCGGGTACCGGCGCTTCCGGCACCACCAGTTTTACTTTGCTGCTCATCGCTTGCTCCTCGCTGGATTAGAGTGTCTGACAAACCTAGATTTTGGTGCCGAGCATTTCGGCCGCATGCTTGCGCGTGGTTTCCGTTATTTTAACGCCGCCCAGCATGCGCGCAATTTCCTCGACGCGTTCGGTGCTGCCTAATATATTGACGCGGCTCGCCACTTTACCGTTCGTCGCCGCCTTCGTCACCTGCCATTGATGGTCGGCCGAGGCCGCGACCTGCGGCAAATGCGTCACGCACATGACCTGGTGCTGCCTGCCGAGTTTCTTCAGCATCTGGCCGACGATTTCGGCGACGCGTCCGCCAATGCCCGCATCGACTTCGTCGAATATCAGCGTCGGCACCTGTGCGATCTCGCTCGCCACCGTCTGAATCGCGAGACTGATGCGCGAGAGTTCGCCGCCCGAGGCCACTTTCGCGAGCGGACGGGGTGCTGTGCCCTTGTGCGCTGAAACCAGAAATTCGACCTGCTCGAGCCCGTTCGAATTCCCCTCGGGCAGCGCGTTCAATGCGATTTCAAAACTGCCTCCCGCCATCGCAAGCGTCTGCATCGCCGCGGTGACTTTTTCCGCCAGCTTTTTCGCGGCCTTCTTGCGGCCTGCGCTCAATTTACGGGCAACGGCGAGATAGGCGGTCTGCGTGTCCGCCACGCGCTGGCGCAGCGATTCGACGTCGAGGCTGCCGCCGAGTTGGGCGAGCCGTGCGTGCGCGCGCGCCAGTGCGTCGGGGATCGTTTCCGGCGTCACGCGGAATTTGCGCGCGCTCGCGTGCACGGCGTCGAGGCGCTGCTCGACCTCCTTGAAGCGCCGGGGATCGAGATCGAGCCGCTGCTGGTAATCGCGCAGCATGTACACGGCTTCCTGCGCCTGCGCCTGCGCCGAGCCGACAACCTCGATGATTTCTTTCAGGCGCGCGTCATAGGCGAGCAAGTGGTTAAGTTTGGCCGCCGCCGCACTCAACAACGTCACGCTCGAGTTGTCGCCTTCCGACAACCCGTCCATTGCGTACTGCGCGCCTTCGATCAGGCTTTGTGCGTGCGCCAATCGCGCATGCTCGGCATTGAGTTCCTGCCATTCATCGGGGCCGAATTTCAACTGGTCGAGCTCGCGTACCTGCCACTCGAGCTCTTCGCGCTCCGCGGCGAACGCAGCCGCATTGGTTTCGAGCGCGGCGAGCTGGCCGCGTATGTCCTGCCACGCACGCCAGGCGGCGGCGACCGCGGCGGCAGTCTCTTCGAGCCCCGCATAAGCATCGAGCAGACCGCGTTGCGCCGCGCCGCGCAAGAGCGACTGGTGCTCGTGCTGGCCGTGAATATCGAGCAGATGCTCGCCTGCGTCGCGCAACTGAGTTGCGGTCGCACTGCGGCCGTTGATGAATGCGCGCGAGCGCCCGCCACTGTCGATGATCCGGCGCACGAGGTACACGTCGTCGTCGCCGGCAAGATCGTTGTCCGCGAGCCAGCGCTTGAGCGGGGATGACGCCGCGAGGTCGAATTCGGCGCTGATCTCGGCCTTCTCCGCGCCCTGGCGCACGACCGCCGCGTCCGCGCGCTCGCCGAGCACCAGCGCCAGCGCATCGATCAGGATCGACTTGCCGGTGCCCGTCTCGCCCGTCAGCGCGGTAAAGCCCGCGCCGAATTCGAGCTCGGCGCGGTCGACGATGACGAAGTCGGTGATGTTCAGCGCGCGCAGCATTAAAGGCAAGGATGAAGGATGAGGGATGAAGGATGATTTAAGGCAAGAGCGGCTTCAGCGCGCCACCGGTAATTTTCTTTCATCCTTCCGCCTTCATCCTTCGTTTCTAGTAGGACTCGGTCCAATGCAGCTTGGCACGCAGCATATTGTAGTAATCGTGCCCGACCGGATGCAGCAGGCGGATGGTGTGGCCGTAGCGGCGCACGACGACGCGGAATCCTTCGCGCAAATCGCACCGCGAGTGGCTGTCGAAATGGGCGCGCGGATCGGCCGCGCTCTTGACGACGATTTCAACCTCGCTGTCGCTGCTGATCACGATCGGCCGGCTGGAGAACGTGTGCGGGCAGATCGGCACCAGCGCCATCGCGGACAGCGAGGGATGTATGATCGGCCCGCCCGACGACAATGCGTACGCGGTCGAGCCCGTCGGGGTGGCGACGATCAGACCGTCGGAGCGCAGCGCGTAAAGAAACTTGCCGTCGATGCGCACTTCGAGCTCTATCATGCTGCCCTTGATGCCTTTCGACACGACCGCCTCGTTGAACGCGAGCACGTCGAACACGCGCTCCTTGCCGTCGAACACCTCGGCGGCCACCAGCATGCGCTCCTCGGTCACGTAATCGCCGCCGAGGATGGTGCCGATGGTCTCTATCATCGTGCCGAGCGAGATGTCGGTGAGAAATCCGAGTCGGCCCTGGTTGATGCCGACCAGCGCGACGTCGAAGGGTGCCAGCGTGCGCGCGATGTTGAGCATGGTGCCGTCTCCGCCCAGCACGATCGCGAGATCCGCCTCGCGCCCGATGTCCTCGAGCGCCAGCACCGGATAGCGGCTGTCGCCGATATTCGACGCGGTTATCCGGTCGATCAGCACCCTGACGCCGCGGCCCTCGAGATAGCCGCCGAGCTTCAGCAAAGGCTCGGCGATTTCCGGGCTTTTGTATTTGCCGATCAGGCCGACTGTCTTGAACGACGGGTTCATGGCCTCATTATATGTGAATGCAGGGCGCGCCTTAATGCGAACTTGCGTACACTTTTACCCCGCCGTGCCGATTTGTGTAGAATCGTTCGATGTCCCGGGATACGCCCACGCTCAACGAACGCGCGCAGACGCTGCTCAAGGCGCTGGTCGAGCGCTACATCGCGGACGGCCAGCCGGTGGGTTCGCGCGCGCTGTCGCGGGTCTCGGGCCTCGACCTCTCGCCCGCCAGCATCCGCAACGTGATGGCGGACCTGGAAGAGATGGGATTTATCGCGAGCCCGCACACTTCCGCGGGCCGCATTCCGACCCCGCGCGGCTATCGGTTCTTCGTCGACACGCTGCTCACGATCAAGCCGCTCGACAACGTCGAGATCCACCAGCTCGAAGGCCAGCTGCACACCGAGAACCGGCAAAGGATAGTGTCGTCGACGTCGCAGCTGCTGTCGGACCTCACGCAGTTCGCGGGCGTGGTCATGACGCCGCGCCGCGCCGCGATGTTCCGCCAGATCGAATTCGTGAGCCTGTCGGACAAACGCATCCTCGTCATCATCGTATCCCCCGAGGGTGACGTGCAAAACCGCATTTTCACGCTCGACCGCAGTTATTCGCCGTCGGAACTCGTCGAGGCGGCGAACATGCTCAACCAGAATTACGCCGGGTGCTCGTTCGAGGAAATCCGCCGCCGCATCCACGACGAACTCAAAGAGCTGCGCGAAAGCATGTCGCAGTTGATGGCGGCGGCACTGGAAGTCGGCAGCCAGGCGATGCTGGACGCCTCCGACGACGTCGTGATCTCGGGCGAGCGCAACCTGCTGCAAGTGCACGACCTGTCCGGCAACATGGCGAGCCTGCGCAAACTGTTCGATCTTTTCGAGCAGAAGACGAGCCTCCTGCAACTGCTCGACGTGTCGAGCCGCGCGCACGGCGTGCAGATTTTCATCGGCGGCGAGTCCGGGCTGGTGCCGCTCGACGAATGCAGCATCGTCACCGCGCCGTATTCGGTCGACGGCCAGATCGTGGGCACGCTCGGCGTGATCGGGCCGACGCGCATGGCGTACGAACGCGTGATCCCCATCGTCGATATCACCGCAAAGCTGCTGTCGAGCGCGCTGTCGCATAGTTGACGCGGATCATGCCGCGTTATCTTCCGGAACCGCCTTATACCCACGGCACTCCTGCAAAATGCGGCGTGCTGCTGATCAATCTGGGCACGCCTGACGCGCCGACCGCGCCCGCAGTGCGCCGCTATCTGCGCGAATTCCTGTCCGATCCGCGCGTAGTCGAGATTCCGCGCGCAGCCTGGTGGCTCATATTGAATCTCTTCATCCTGCCGTTCCGGCCGAAGGAATCCGCGCGCCGCTACGCGCAGGTGTGGACGCCCGACGGCTCGCCGCTGCGCATGCATACGGAACGCCAGGCGCGCATGCTGCGCGGCTATCTCGGCGAGCGCATCAAAACGCCGCTCATCGTCGACTACGCAATGCGTTATGGCACGCCGTCGGTAGCCTCAGTGCTGGAGAATATGAAGCAACAGGGTTGCAACCGCATCCTGGCGGTGCCGCTTTACCCGCAGTACGCTGCGAGCACGACCGCCACCGCGCTCGACGCGATAGGCGCGGCATTCGCGCGCATGCGCAACCAGCCCGCCCTGCGCAGCGTGCGCAATTTCCACGACCATCCCGGCTACATCGCGGCATTGGCGCAAAGCGTCAACGATTACTGGATGAAAAGCGGCCGCCCCGACAAACTGGTGATGAGCTTTCACGGCGTGCCACGCTTTTCCCTCGACAAGGGCGATCCCTACCACTGCGAATGTCAGGCGACCGCACGCCTGCTGGCGCAGGCGTTGAAGCTCGCACCCAACCAGTACACGATCGCGTTTCAGTCGCGGTTCGGGCGCGCGCAACCGGCCAGCAGGGTGCTCACTAATGCGATTCGGGCAATTCT
>CAZEAX010000247.1:0-7406 GCA_964510405.1 uncultured Streptomyces sp.
CACGGCCTTGTCGCGCATCAAAATCATTTCTGAAACCGACGAGCTGACCGGGATTTACAACGTCCGCGCATTCACGTCGCTCGCCGACCGCACGCACAAGCAGTCGATCCGCTACAGCCACACCTACAGCATTGTCATGATCGACTCGGACAATTTAAAGGCGGTCAACGATTCCTACGGCCACGACGCGGGCAACCGCCTTTTGAAACTCACCGTCACCTGCATCCAGCAGGGGCTGCGCGAAACCGACATTTTCGCGCGCTACGGCGGCGACGAATTCGTCGTGCTGCTGCCGCAGACCAAGGCCGACGGCGCGTTCGAAGTTGCGGAGCGGATCCGCAAGGCCATCGCCGCGACGCCGCTCGACACTCACGGCAAAGACGTTACGACCACAGTCAGCATCGGCATCGCCTCGTTCCCCACCCACGGCGCCGAACTCGCGGTGGTCATGAATCGTGCCGACCAGGCGCTATACAGCAGCAAAAAACGCGGCCGCAATCGTTGCTCGGTCAGCGGAGACCCGGAGACTTAGGACGAAAATACGCGGCGTTGTTGTAATAGCGCTCGTCTTCGTTGTCGGGACACCAGTCGGGGATACCGAGCAACGGTACTGGCGTCAAATCGCGCGTTGCAAGCGGAGATTGAACGCTGCCGATCCGCGCCGCAATTTTCCCGTCCATCTCTGCCAACTGGCGCGCCAGCGGCAACGCCATGAAACCGCGCGGCACCTCGCAGACCAGGCCCCGTCCCGTAACGCCGATGAATGGCCGCAACATTTTTTCGCCGAGCCCGTGCCCGAACAGATAAAAGCGCATGTGCTGCGCGACCTCGGCGCGCCGGTTCCAGAAAAGCTCCGTCCACTCATGCGACGCCAACAACCCGCCCAGCGCGGCATCGCTGGTCGCGACTATCACGCCGCTTTCATCCAGCAGCGTGAGCGCATCCTGCACGGGAGCGCGATTGCCCGCCCCGCTCGCGCGCTGGCGTTCGAGCGCGCAATAATGACCCGCGTTCAATGCCGCCTTGGCGCGCGGAAATGTCAGCCACGCAAGCGCGTTGAAAACGTCATGCCAGTCGCCCGCGCGAAACTGGACTTCGCCGCGCAGAAAAATTCGCGGTTCGTATTTATCTTCGAATTTCCCCGGCCGCGCCGCCTGCATCACGAAACGCACCGCGCGGCCCGCTGCATTGACCGCGGGGACTGCGCGCAGCGCCAGCAGGCGATTGAAATCCTCGCAACCGGGCCATGCGGACGTGCGCAACTGCCGTGCTGTCTCGCGCACGGGCTCGAACGGCGGCGCACAGTCCGCGAAAGCGGGATTCCAGGGGACGTTCATAAAAGCTTTTTTTGGCAACCCGCGGCAACTGCGGTGTGGATGCCGCTGCGCCAATGATAATATTGCGGCCTCAGTTTGTCCTTCAATCATGAGTCAAGTAAGTACGGCGAACAAATAATGGCGGAAAACATTGATTGTGCAGTCATAGGCGCGGGCGTAGTCGGCCTGTCGATCGCGCGCGAACTCGCGCTGGGGGGGCGCGAAGTGGTCATCCTCGAAGCGGAGTCCGCCTTCGGCACGCACACCAGCGCGCGCAATTCCGAAGTCATCCACGCGGGCATCTACTACCCCACCGGCTCGCTCAAGGCGCGCCTGTGTGTCGAGGGCCGCAAGGCGTTATATGCCTATTGCGCCGAGCGCGGCGTCAACCATCGCCGCATCGGCAAGGTCATCGTCGCCACCGACGAGACCCAGCTCGCGGGCCTGAAGAAATACAAAGACCAGGCGGAGATCAACGGCGTCGATGATTTGCGCATGTTGTCGCGCGACGAGCTCGCCGGACTCGAACCCGCGGTGGTCAGCGTCGCCGGCTTTCTCTCGCCCTCGACCGGCATCATCGACAGCCACGGCCTGATGCTCGCCTATCTGGGTGACGCTGAAAATCATGGCGCATCGCTCGTGCTGAACAGCCCGGTCACCGGCGGCGCTGTCACGGATCAAGGCATCCGGCTGGAAGTCGGCGGAGCGGAACCGATGAGCATCGTCTGCAAGACGGTCGTCAATGCCGCCGGGCACGGCGCGCCCGCAGTGTCGCGCGCAATCGCGGGAATTCCGCCGGCGACCATCCCGACCAATTACTACGCCATCGGCCATTACTACACGTTGACCGGCAAAACGCCGTTCAATCATCTCGTCTACCCGGTCGCGCGCCAGGACTGGCTCGGCGTGCACGTGACCATCGATCTCGGCGGCCGCTGCAAGTTCGGCCCGGATTTCTCATGGCGCGACAGTCTCGATTACCGCTTCGACGAGAGCCGCGAAGCGCGTTTCTACGAAGCGATCCGCCGCTACTATCCCGGACTCAAGGACGGCGCGCTGCAGCCCGGCTACACCGGCATGCGGCCGCGCATCACCGGCCAGGGCAAGGACGCGGTCGATTTCGTGATCCAAGACCACGCGGTGCACGGCGTCCACGGCATGGTGAATCTCTACGGCATGGAATCGCCGGGACTTACGTCGTCGCTCGCGATTGGCCGTTACGTCAGCGGACTTGTTGCGCGGGAGCACAGGTAACTGATCGTCACCGCTCACTGCGCTAGGGCTTTTTTACCGTCGCCCGCTCGAGAAACGCACCGACCGCCGCGATCCACGCGTCCCGCGCAAAGAGAAATCCTTCGTTGTGCCCGCCGGCGAGCACCAGCATTTGCTTGGGATCGCGCGCGGCCGCGAACAACGCTTCGCCGTGAGCAAAAGGAATAATGTCGTCGTCGCGGCTGTGCGCAATCAGCACCGGCGCGTCGATTTTGCCGATGCGCGCGAGGTTGTCGTAATGCATGCGCGCGAGCAACCGCACGGGCAGCCACGGGTAAACTTGCGCACCGAGATCGGGCACCGAGGTGAACGTCGACGCGAGCACCAGCGCACGCGGCGGATATTTGAGCGCCAGCCACGTCGCGACCCCGCCGCCCAGCGATTCGCCAAGCATAACGATATCGCGCGGCGCGAGCTTGCGCGCTTCGGTCAGATGCTGCCAGGCCGCTTCGGCGTCCCGATAAGTGCCTTCTTCGTCGGGATTGCCGCCGCTTTTTCCATAGCCGCGATAGTCGAACAGCAACACCGAATAGCCCAGGCGGTTGAACATGGTCAGATAGCCGAGGCGATGCGAAATATTGCCCGCATTGCCGTGCATCATCAGTACCGTGCCGTGAGGATTCCGCGCCGGCACCCACCATCCGTGCAGCGTTATGCCATCCGCCGTATGCAAAGTGACATCTTCGAAGTCAAGTCCGGCGGCACGCGGGGTGGTCGTCAGCTCACGCTCTACCTGCGGAAAATACACGAGCCGCGGCTGGAACAGGAATACCAGCAGCAGGACCGCGGCGTAGGCGACCCCCGCGGCCATCAATAAATTCGCTATCACGCGCATCTCGTCCTAATAGTCCAGTTCGAGCGGCGGCTCGTCCATCGCCGAGCATTGCTCGCGCAGCGCGAGTATCTGGTCCTGCCAATAACGCTGGGTATTGAACCATGGAAAACTCACCGGAAACGCGGGGTCGTCCCAGCGGCTCGCGAGCCAGCCGGCATAATGGATCATGCGCAGGGTGCGCAACGCCTCGACCAGCGCCAGTTCCGCCGGATTGAAATCGCAGAACTCGCGGTAACCGCCGATCACATGCGACAGTTGTACGCTCATCGCCGCGGCGTCTCCCGACAACAACATCCACAGGTCCTGCACCGCCGGACCGCTGCGGCAATCGTCAAGATCGACAAAGTGCGGACCGTGCTCGGTCCATAAAATGTTGCCGGCGTGACAGTCGCCGTGCAGCCGTATGTCGCGCACCGCACCTGCGCGCTCGTAGCATTGCTCGACGCGTTCAAGCGCATCCTGCACGATGGCCTCGTACGCGTCGGCGAGGTCCTCCGGTACAAAGCCATGCTCCAGCACGAAGTTCGCCGGGGCCTCGCCGAAGCTCTCGAGAGCGATGCGCGGCCGGTGTTCGAACGGCTTTAACGCGCCGACCGCGTGGATGCGCCCCAGAAACCGGCCGATCCAGCGCAACGTATCGGTGTCGTCGAGTTCGGGCGCGCGGCCCGCCTGCTTCGGGAACAGCGCGAAACGAAAACCGCCGCGCTCGTGCAGCGTCTCGCCTGTCGCGTTTGCAAGCGGCGCCACCACCGGAATTTCACGCGCCGCGAGCTCGCGCGCGAACGCGTGCTCTTCCAATATCGTGTCGTTGCTCCAGCGCTGCGGCCGGTAAAACTTGGCAACGATCACCTTGTCGTCCTCGCACCACACCTGGTAGACGCGATTTTCGAAGCTGTTCAACGGGTACTGGCGGCCGTCGCAACGGTGACCGCAACTTTCGACGGCGTCGAGAATCAGGTCGGGCGTGAGGTTATGATAAGGTTGTGCGGACATGGCCGGCGAACATACCACATCATCGCGCGAAGCCGTATCTCCGCATGAACCATTGCTCGATGAACCACATCGGGATCACATGGCCCGGCAAAATCGCCGGCATCCAGGAGAAATAAACGGGCAACCGCGGCTGGCCCGACTTCCACTCCCTCTTGCATTTCAGAATTCTGCGTGAACCCTGACACCATACAAGTTCACCGGCCCGCGATCCGAGTTGTAGGCCGGATTGGCTATCCGCTGGATGTCGAAAGTCAACCACGCAAATTTATTCACGTTGATGTTGTAGTAAGCCTCGAATGCCTTCTCGGGCTTGTAGCTGATCCTGCCGTCCCCGATAAATCCGTCGATACCGCCCATGTTCAAATATGCTACGTGCGCGGACGACAACCAGTTTTGCGCATACCCTATCCCGATCGCGTCACGCGCCCGCCCCCAGCGGGTTCCCTTGCTCGTCGCCCCCAGGGAAACCGAACTGTCGGTCGACGTAAAGGCATAGACTTCCGTATTTCCATCCGACTTCATTCCCCGGAAAAAAACACCGATGTCCGGTGTAATGCTCTGCTCGACATTTACGCCCAGTCCGATCTTCGAGTTGCTGTTGCGCGCCCAGCATAGGTCCGGCGCCCCGGCATTACCCGAGCCATAGTTGAAGCCCGTGCAAGTTGTCGCATTCTTGGTCGGGTCCGCATTGAATGCATTGATCGCGTCGTCCCAGCGGCCCATGTTTTCGACGTTTCTGTAGAACAACAGGCGCACCTTTCCCGGCTTGCCGAAAATTTCGTGCTTATGCTCGATCTCGATCTGGTCGCCGTAGTACTTCATGATCGAGTAGTTCAGCTGTAACTGGTTCGGATTGCGCGGACCGATAAAGCGTCCGAACCGCAGGGCCCATTCATCGCGGTAATACTCGCCAGCCACGCCCCACGAATAACCCCGCGCATCTGCAGCGAAGTCATATGCGGCGTAGGTCAGGAAATTCATGTTCAGGAATTGCTGACGCACATCCCCGACATAGGCGTTCTTGTCGAAGATGTCGATGACTGCCAGGTTGCCGGCGGTCAGCACAAAGCGGCGGCTGTCCACTGACTTGGCGAGTTGCATCGGCCCCGACTCCACGACGCTCGCGTCGCCGCCAAATCCCCAGGTTTGGCGCAGGAACAACCGCGACCGATAAAATGTCGGAGTGCTTTTCCCGTTTTTTTCCAACTCCCCGTTGTTGACGGAACCGCCCAGTCCGTGCAAATCGGACAGCGGGGCTTCGGCGATCATTTCCGGAACAAAATAGATTTCGCCGCCTCTCCACGTTCTTAGCCCCAGGAATGCAGTAGCAGTCGTGGTGTGTGTAAGCTCTTTGCCCGGCAACAGCGAGTTGGTGGAGCCGTTCAAATTGGTATATGCCGCGGGAAAAGGATCCTTGCTCTGCCATATGTAGCTGAATTGACCGTAGGCGTTCCAACGTTCCTCTTTAACGGCCTCGGCAGCGGCGGGAAACGGCGCTTGAGACAATAAGATAGGTTCATGCCCGACCACTTGACCCTGTCCCAAGGCCAACTCGGCGAGCAAGGCGAGTGCAGCTGCACATGCCAGTCTCAGGATCGGCAGTTGCTTGATTTTCTTCATGCCCTGCTCCGAATCGCGCCTGGCCGAACGCCCCGCCGGCGTTCGGACATATAGTCATGAGGCTGCATATAAATTCTGCACAAGCCAAACGCCCGGCACGCAGCCGCGTTGTTGCAATTACAATCTGAGGAGCGCGCTTCGGACAACCGCCGCGAAAAACTGCGGCTTGGAACTGCTTGACGCGCACTGCCCCGCTTTTTGGCGAGACAGCGGCAAGGGAAAAACTAGCCTGCTGCCTGTCCCGCCGACTTGCTCCCGCCTATCGACGGGCATCCAGGACAACTGCCCAAGATGAATCTCCACGCAATGAGATAACGCGGAGTATTTTACTTCTTAAAATCGATGTCAATGGATGGTCACAAATCTTTATGCAATTTTTATGAATTCCCGGCGACCGCGAAACTACGCACAGCAAGACCGATCAGCATCGGGTCGACGCCGCCTCCTGGACGACGGCGCAAGATTTTACCCCGAGATCTCCGGCCAAACGTTAAAATTTGGTTACATAGAGACCCGTGCGATCAATCCGAATTACACTACGCCATGCTCAACGGATACACCGCAGCCAACGGCACGCTCAACAGGGTCACCGTCAACCAGTATTCCGACCTCAAGCCGGAGATGGTATGGCTCGATCTGACGAATCCGACCGAGCAGGAACGCCAGTGGATCAAGCAGGCCTACGCGCAGGAACTCCAGTTCATGGAGGAATTGGGTGAAATCGAGGCCAGCGCCCGGTTCTACCGCGACGAATTCGGCATGCATCTGAACCAGTATTTTCTCGTTACGGATTACACCGTCACGCGCAACGTGAACGTCGCGTTTACGCTCAACAACAACCGGCTCTTCACGCTGCACAGCGAAGACCTCGCAGCGATCCGCGCTTTCTGCAGCCAGGCGAGCAGGATCCCCGAATATTGCAGCGGCCCGGTCGCGATCATGCTCGGTATCGTTCAGGCCCGCATCGGCCTGCTGGCCGACTTATACGAGCGCGCCCAGAACGACCTGGAACCCATCAGCCAGGCGATTTTTCGCGGAGATGCGCGCGCGATGCCGCGCGTGCTCGAATCACTGACCCGCATCGAAGACATCAACGGCAAGGCGCGTCTCGGGCTGCTCGAAAACAGGCGCGGTTACCCCAGCCTCACGCGCAGCACCGAATGCTCCGCGCACATTGAGACCATCAATGAAATCCTGCGCGACGTCGACTCGCTGACGACCCACTCGGGATTTCTCGCGGAGCGCGCGAAATTCCTGATGGATGCCGCGATGGGAATGATCAACATCTCGTTCAACCGCCGGCTCAACATATTCACGGTCCTGTCCGTGGTGCTGATGCCGCCGACGCTGATCGCGAGTATCTACGGGAT
>CAZEAX010000248.1:0-7363 GCA_964510405.1 uncultured Streptomyces sp.
TCACGAGGTGCTGCTGCGCATCCGCGACGACGACGGCAAAATCATCATGCCGGGGAATTTCATCGAAATCGCGGAATCGCTGGGCCTCATCCAGGAAATCGACATGCGCGTGGTCGAGAAGCTGCTCCTGCACATGCACCAGCACAACCTGATGGGCAAGAAGCTGCGCTACTTCGTGAACCTCTCGCGCGTGAGCATTTCGGACAAGAACTGGGTCAAGCGTTTCATCGAAATGCTGTCGATCAGCAAGGCGGACCCGAGCCAGCTCGTGTTCGAAATCACGGAGACCGCGGCGATGTCCGAAATCGACGTGACGCTAAGCTTCATCAAGAAGCTCAAAGACATGGGTTGCCGCTTCGCGCTCGACGACTTCGGCGCCGGTTTCAGCTCGTTCTATTACCTGAAGCGCTTTGCGGTGGATTACCTCAAAATCGACGGCAGTTTCATCCGCGATCTCGCGGGTGAAGACGGCAGCAACCGCCTCTTCGTCAAGGCGCTCAACGATGTCGCCAAAGGCATGAACAAGCAGGTGATCGCGGAATGGGTTGAAACCCCGGAAGTGCTGAAGCTGCTGCAGGACATGGGCGCCCAGTTCGGCCAGGGTTATCTGTTCCAGCGGCCGGCCCTGCTCGACGGCAGCGAGGACCAGCGCTACGCGCAGCAGGGATTATCGGCGTAGCGGATGGCGCGGCTTCAGTCGCGAATCAGTCGTTTATCCAGTCGAGCCACGCCAGTCCCGCCACCACTTTCACGTCGGTGATGCGCCCGTCGAGGACCGCCTGGCGAATCTCCTCGCGCGCCATCGGCACGACATCGAGAAACTCGCCGTCGTCGAGCGCGCGTCCCACGGGCGTGAGATCGCGCGCCAGGTACAACTCGAAGCGCTCGTCGGAATAGCCGACGCACGGGTGCAGCGTCGCCAGATGCCGCCACGCCGCGGCCGTATATCCGCATTCCTCGACCAATTCGCGCTGCGCGGTCGCGAGCGGTTGCTCGCCGGCCTCGATCTTGCCCGCCGGCAGCTCGTAAAAATGGCGTCCGACCGCATAGCGGAACTGCCGCTCCATCACCAGCGTATTGTCATCTAGCAGCGGGATGATGATGACCGCGCCGGGATGCTGCACCCACTCGCGCGTCGCGGTGCCGCCGTCGGGCAGGCGCACGCTGTCTTCGCGCAGCTTGAGCATCTTGCCGTCGTAAGCCAGCCGGCTCGTCAGCCGGTGTTCGGTGTAATCGGAGGGCGGTTCGTCGGCCACGCGGGGGAACGCTACTGCAGCGACAGCGCGATCGAATATTCGCAGAGCGTCATCAGTAAACCGGGGCGGATGCCGAGTACGAGCATGCCGAGCCCGTTCGCGCCAAGCACCAGGCGCATGCTCGGGGACGGCGCGAGCGGCGAGCGGTCGACCGGCTCGTCGAAATACATGAGCTTGACGATGCGCAGATAATAGAATGCGCCGACCAGCGAGAACATTACAGCGATCACCGCGAGCCAGACGAATCCGGCGTCGACTACCGCCCACAGCACGGAAAGCTTCGCGTAAAAACCGACCGCCGGCGGCACGCCCGCCATCGAAAACATCAGCAGCAGCATGATGAACGCATACCACGGGCTGCGCGCATTGAGGCCTTTGAAGTCGTCGAGCTTGTCGGCTTCGAAGCCGGCGCGCGACAACAGCAGGATCATGCCGAACGTGCCGAGCGTCATCAGCACGTAAACGATCACGTAGAACATCGCCGAAGAATAACCGTCGTTGCCGCCGGCGAGCACGCCCAGCAGCAGGAATCCCATGTGCGAAATCGTCGAATACGCGAGCATGCGCTTCAAGTTGGTCTGGGCGATCGCCGTGATGTTGCCGATCGCAAACGACAGCACCGCCATGATGATCAGCATCCACTGCCATTGCGCGACCAGGTAATCGGCGCCGAGACCGGTGACGAGCAGGCGCATCACGAAGGCGAACGCTGCGAGCTTGGGTGCGGAAGCGATGAACAGCGCCACCGAGGTTGGCGCGCCCTCGTACACGTCGGGTACCCACATATGAAAGGGCACCGCGGAAAGCTTGAAGCCCAGCCCCGCGATGATGAACACGAGCGCAAACAACAGGACCGTGGTGTCGGCCCGATCGCCGGCGATGACTTCCGCCATCCGCGTCAATTCGAGCACGCCGGTTGCGCCGTACAACATGGACATCCCGTACAGGAGCAGGCCGGACGCCAGCGCGCCGAGCACGAAATACTTCATCGCGGCCTCGGTGGCGACGGCGGAGTCGCGCTGCAGCGCGATCATCGCGTAGAGCGAAAGAGTCATCAGCTCGAGGCCCAGATACAACAACAGCAGATGATTGGCCGATACCATCACCATCATGCCCAGCGTCGAAAACAATGCCAGCACGAAGAATTCGCCGCGGAACATATCGCGCGCGTGGATGTAGGCCTGCGAATAGACGAGCACTACCGCCACCGTGACGTAGATGCAGAGCTTCAACAGGTTGGCGAGCGGATCCGCGACGAACATGCCGCTGAACGTGTAGATGTCGCCGCTCCAGTCGGTGAACCCGGTGATCAAAAAGCAACCGGCGAGCGTCGCGAGCGTCAACGCATAAGTGATCCAGCGTTGCTCGTCGGCCAGGAACGCATCGAGCAGCAGGATCGTGCACACCATGCCGAGCAGGAAAGCCTCGGCGATGGCGGGGGTGAACGGCGCGATGAATTCCATGACTACAATCCGATCAAAAGTTTGCGGCCGGGTGCGGCGAGCCGCAGAATCTCGCCCACCGACTCGTGCAGCACTTCACCCAGCGGCGCCGGCCACAATCCCATCGCGAGTACCGCGGCCGCGAGAACGCCCAGCACGAGCATTTCGCGCCCGCTCAAGTCCGCGAGTACTTCGACGTGCGAATTGGCGACCGCGCCGAATACAACGCGCTTGTACATCCACAGCGTGTACGCCGCGCCGAATATCAGCGTGGTCGCCGCCAGCGCCGCGTACCAGAAATTCACTTTCATGGTCGCCAGGATGACGAGCCACTCGCCAACGAATCCGCTGGTTCCCGGCAGCCCCGAATTCGCCATCGCGAAAAACATGAACAGCGCGGCGAACACCGGCATCTTGTTGGCCACGCCGCCGTAATCCGCGATCAACCGCGAATGCATGCGGTCGTACATGACGCCAACGCACAGGAACATCGCGCCCGAAATAAAACCGTGCGAGATCATCTGCAGGATCGCGCCTTCGAGTCCTTGTGCGCTGAATATGAAGATGCCGAGAGTGACGAACCCCATGTGCGAGATCGACGAGTAAGCAATCAGCTTCTTCATGTCGGCCTGCACCAGCGCGACCAAACCGATGTAGACGACGGCGATCAGCGACAACGCAATCACGAATCCCGCGAGTTCGTGGCTCGCATCCGGCACGATCGGCAGGCTCAAGCGCAGGAAACCGTAGCCGCCGAGCTTCAGCATGATCGCCGCCAGCACCACAGAGCCGCCGGTCGGCGCTTCGACGTGCGCGTCGGGCAACCACGTATGCACGGGCCACATCGGCACCTTGACGGCAAACGCCACCATGAACGCGATGAAGATCAGGATCTGCGCGCCCATCGTGAGCTGCACGTCGTAAAAGTCGAACAGCGAAAAACTGTTGCCGGCGGCGTTATACAGATAGATCAACGCGACGAGAGACAACAGCGAGCCCATCAGCGTATAGAGGAAGAACTTGACCGCCGCGTAAACACGGTTGGGGCCGCCCCAGACGCCGATCACGATGAACATCGGAATCAGCGTCGCCTCGAAGAACACGTAGAAGAGCAGCGCGTCGAGCGCGCAGAACACGCCGTTCATGAGGCCCGACAGGATCAGGAATGCCGCCATGTACTGCGACACGCGCACCTTGATCACTTCCCATCCGGCTATCACGACCAGCACCGTGGTCAGGCAGTTCAGCAAAATCAGGAGCAGCGACATGCCGTCGATGCCGACATGGTAATTGACGTTGAAGGTGTCGATCCACGGCCTTAAATACGTGAACTGGAAATCGGCGCTCGTGCGGTCGAATCCCGTCCACAATGGCAGCGCCACGACAAGACCGGCCAGCGCACCGAGCAAAGCCAGCACTCGCGCAACCTGCGGCCGTGCAGCGCCGGCCGCGAGCACGGCCAGGCCCGCGAGAATCGGCACCCATATGACGAAATTCAGAATTGGGGTTTCCATATGATTGTTCTTATCGGGGCGGCAGGTTCATTGGGGCGCGTATACCGAGCCCAGCAGCCACGCGGACATGAGCAGCAGAATACCGATGATCATCGCGAACGCGTAGTGATAAATGTAGCCGGACTGGAGCTTGCGGATCACGGTCGAGCTCCACCCGACGAGCCGCGCGGAGCCGTTGACGAAAAGGCCGTCAATCAGCAGCACGTCGCCGATCTTCCACAGACCGTTGCCGAGCAGGCGCGCGCCGCCGGCGAAGAACCAGTCGTTGAAACGGTCGAACCCGTATTTTTCCTCGAGTATCGTGACAAGGACGCCCCACTTCGCGCGCAATACGGGCGGCAGGTCGGGTCGCACGATGTAGATAAACCACGCGATGGCGGCACCCGCAAGCGCGAGCCAGAACGGCAGCGCGGTCAGGCCGTGCAACACCATCGGCAGCACGCCGTGGAACTCTTCAGCCATTTTCTTCACGCCTTCGTGCCCTTCGGCGATGTAGATCGAGCTGCCGAAATAGTCGCCGAACACGAAGTCGCCGATCACCCAGCCCGCGCAAACCGACGGGATCGCCAACAGTATCAGCGGCAGCGTTACGACCCACGGAGACTCGTGCGGGACTCCGCCGTGGCCATGCTCGTCATGCGCATCGTGTCCATGTGCGTCGTGTGCATGAGTATCGAAACGCTCTTTGCCGTGGAACGCAAAGAACACCAGGCGGAACGAATAAAAGCCGCCGACGAACACCGCGCCCAATGCCGCCAGATACGCGAACGCGGCGCCCGGCACACCTGCCGCGTAAGCTTCGTGAACCGCTTCAACGATTGAATCCTTCGAAAAGAAGCCGGCGAACGGCGGAAACCCGGCGTTCGCGAGCGCGCCTATCAGCACCGTCAGATACGTGATCGGCAGGTACTTGCGCAGGCCGCCCATCTTGCGCATGTCCTGCTCGTGATGCATCGCGATGATTACGGAACCCGCACCCAGAAACAGCACCGCCTTGAAAAACGCATGCGTCATCAGATGGAAAATCGCGACCGAGTAGGCCGAGGCGCCCAGCGCCATCGTCATGTAGCCGAGTTGCGACAGCGTCGAATAAGCGACGACCCGCTTGATGTCGTATTGCACCGTGGCGATCAGCGCCATGAAGAAGCAGGTGATCGCGCCGATCACCAGCACGAACGACAACGCCGTCTGCGACAACTCGAACAACGGCGACATGCGCGCGACCATGAAAATGCCGGCGGTGACCATCGTCGCTGCGTGGATTAACGCCGAGATCGGGGTCGGGCCTTCCATCGAATCGGGCAGCCACACGTGCAGCGGAAATTGCGCGGATTTGCCCATTGCGCCGACAAACAGCAGGATGCAGATCACCGTGATCAGCGACCATGCGTGTCCCGGGAAAATCTCAACCGTATTGGCGGCGAGCGTGCCGGCGCGCGCGTTCTCGAACACCGTCGCGTAATCAAGCGTGCCGAAGTACATCAGCACCAGCGCGATGCCGAGCAGAAAACCGAAGTCGCCGACGCGGTTGACGAGGAATGCCTTGAGATTCGCGTAGATCGCGGTCGGCCGCGTGAACCAGAAGCCGATCAACAGGTACGAAACCAGGCCCACTGCCTCCCAGCCGAAGAACAACTGCAGGAAGTTGTTCGACATCACGAGCATCAGCATCGAGAACGTAAAGAGCGAGATGTAGCTGAAGAAACGGTTGTAGCCGGGGTCATCCGCCATGTAGCCGATCGTGTAGATATGCACCATCAGCGACACGAACGTGACGACGACCATCATGGTGGCCGACAACTGGTCGATCAGGAAACCGATCTCGTAACTCGTCGAGCCGCTCACGAGCCACGTGTAGAGCGGCCCGTTGAAGGTATGCCCCTGCCTCACGTCGTTGAAAACCATCGCGGCGGCGACAGTGCACACGAGCATGCCCGCGATGGTCACCGTGTGCGCGGCGCGGTTGCTGATCTTCATGCACAGAAGACCGGACACCAGCGCGCCGACCAACGGCGCGAGCGGCACAACCAGGTAGAGGGTCTGGATCGTCACGGCGCTAGCCTTTCAGGCTGTCGAGGTCTTCGACATCGATGGTGTGCAGATTGCGGAACAGCACGACCAGGATCGCGAGCCCGATGGCCGACTCCGCGGCGGCCACGGTAAGGATGAAAAATACGAAAATCTGGCCCGCCGTGTCGCCGAGATAATGCGAAAACGCGATGAAATTCATGTTCACCGCGAGCAGCATCAACTCGATCGCCATCAACAGGATGATGACGTTCTTGCGGTTCAGGAATATCCCGACCACGCTGATCGCGAAGAGGATCGCGCCCAAAACCAGGTAATGCTGTAGTGAAACCACTCTCTCTTCCCCTTTTCAGGACCGGGGAGCGGGGAAACGTTCCCGACCCCGCCCGACCCGATCCTCAACCCTGCTTTTTCTCCGACGGCATGGCCACCATGCGCACACGGTCCTTGCGCTTGACCAGCACCTGCTGCGCCGGATCGATGTACTTGCTTTCCTTGCGGTGCCGCAGGGTGAGCGCGATCGCCGCGACGATCGCGACCAGCAGAATGACCGCGGCGATTTCAAACGGATAGACGTATACGGTATAGAGCAGGCGGCCCAGTTCCTTGGTGTTGCTGTACCCCGCAGCCGCCGGCGCCGGCTCCTCGAACTGAAACTCGGCGGAGGAATAATGCCACCACAAAAACAGGCCCATCTCCAGCACCAGCAGAGCGGCTACGAGCCCGCCCACCGGCAGATAAGTCCAGAAACCCTCGCGCAGCTTCGCAAGATTGACGTCGAGCATCATCACGACGAACAGAAACAGCACCATGACCGCGCCCACGTACACGAGCACCAGCGCGATCGCGAGGAACTCCGCCTGCAACTGGATCCACAGGCCGGCGGAGGTAAAAAACGCGAGCACCAGCAGCAAAGCCGAATACACCGGGTTGCGGGAAGTGATGACGCCGATCGCGGCGCCGATCAATACCACGGAGAATGCGTAAAAAATGAAAATCTGAAAGGTCATGTCTGCCATAGTCAGCGATAGGCCGCATCCGCGGCACGGTCCTTCGCCAGCTGCTCTTCGCACATGTCGCCGATCGCGAGCAGCATCGGCTTGGTATAGATCAAGTCGCCGCG